>PWLN01000120.1 GCA_003559375.1 Balneolaceae bacterium
GTCAAAACGTTTTAAAAAGATCTGCATACATGCAGATCTTTTTTTGGTCTTAATAATTTGTTGCATCATTAATCTATCCATTGTTGCAAATGCAATAAATATTGAAATAATGAGCAATGCCAGATGATTACGTTCACTTTTAATCTTTATCTGCTTTTCAATCCTTTGTTATCGATTATTGAAAATGATGTGTATATTTAAGGTCTTTTATAACTAAATCACGATGCAGTAACCAAATATGAGTATAGATACCACAAGGGCAAACCAGTTGCGATTCGCTGATGCTGCTGAAGGAAATGGCTGGCACCCTCTATCCTGGAATTCGTTTGAAATTGCCCAACTTCCCCCATATCCCAATGATGAGGAGCTTGAAAGTGCATACCTTGAACTCAAGTCGTTACCACCTCTTATTACATCATGGGAAATTGAAGCATTGAAAGAAAAACTTGCATTGGTAAGTGAAGGCAAATCATTTTTACTTCAGGGTGGTGACTGTGCCGAAACATTTGATGCCTGTACATCACCCAAGCTTGTGAACTTGCTGAAAGTAATGCTTCAGATGAGTTTCATTCTTATTCATGAGATGGGTATTCCGGTAATTCGTGTCGGAAGAATTGCAGGACAGTATGCCAAGCCGCGGTCAAGCGATTATGAAGAGATAGACGGCAAAAAAATGATGAATTACAGGGGCGACCTCATCAATAGTTATCAGCCGAATACAGATGCAAGATTGCCCGATCCAAAAAGGCTTGTAGAAGCACACCACAAAGCGGCATTGTCACTAAATTTTCTCAGGGCACTGACAGATGAGGGTTTTGCGGACTTGCAACATCCGGAACAATGGGAACTGGATTTCATGCAAAATAATGAATTCTATAAGGAATATGAGCAGATGGTTAGTTCGATCAATAAAGCGATATCCTTTATGGACACCATCACGCCAAACAGGCTGAATACTACACAAAAGATAGATATTTATACTTCTCATGAGGCTTTGAATCTTTTTTATGATTCTGCACAAACCAGAAGAGTGCCAAGAAAACAGGGATGGTTTAATCTAAGCTCTCACCTTGTATGGCTTGGCAACCGAACACAGCAGATCAATGGTGCACACATTGAATATTTGAGAGGCATCCAAAATCCGGTCGGGATTAAAGTAGGGCCGCCTTTCGATGTGGATAATTTGCTGAACATCCTGGATGCCATTAATCCAACCCACGAGGCTGGAAAGATTATGCTGATATCAAGAATGGGCCATCAGAATGTTGCAAAGTATCTTCCTTCGTTTATTCGTGCTGTAAAGCAAAACGGGCATCCTGTTGTATGGAGCTGTGATCCGATGCATGGCAATACCTATGCAACGGGTGATAATGTGAAGACAAGAAACTTCAATGAAATTTTGCAGGAAATCAGGGAAACATTTTCTGTTCACCGCTCAGAAGCGAGTTATCTTGGCGGAGTTCATCTTGAACTAACCGGCGACAATGTTACTGAATGCGTTGGTGGTGCAAATGGACTCAATGAAGAAGGCCTGAGTTCAAATTATGAAACCTACTGCGATCCGCGCCTCAACTATGAACAAAGCCTGGAAATGGCTTTTCTTGTTGCAAAAGAATGGAACAGGAGCTATAAGTAACGGAAGAACAGAGGAACGGAAGAACAGAGGAACTGAGTAAGGAGATAGAATTTGCTGTCTGGAGAGAAGTTCGTTTTCTGTTGCTTATCTGGATTGAATATCTGGCAAGTTGATTATATGGCCTGCTCACAGGGCAATAATTATCACATTATCTGACAAATTCGGTCAACTTTGCAGAAGTAGTAAGACACTCTGGCGATTGCACAATGTCAAAGGGTCTGTCTGCGTTATTGAGAGTGAAAAACCTGCAGATTGCCGCTACCAAGCTGTCAGGAAATCGGCAGATTTTTGATTTGGCATTGCTGTTGCATCATTTAGATTAAACCACTTTAAATAAAAACTTAATGGAGGCAACATTATGACACTTATTAAATATTCTCAGCCTGGACGCGATATCTTCGGTAAAAGATTTTCAGACATCATGGATGAATTTTTCAATGATGCAGTAGCAACCAGAAGAGATACATTTGTTCCAAGCATTGATATATCCGAAACCGAAAAACAATTCGTTATTGATGTGGAAGTACCCGGTGTTGATAAAAAAGACATTGAACTCAACATCGAAAATAACACCTTAACCATCAGTGGCGAACGAAAGTTTGAAAAGAAAGAAGATAACAAGCAGTATCACAGGGTTGAATCACATTATGGTACATTCAGCAGAACGTTTTCACTGCCGGATAATGTTAATACCGAAAGTATTAATGCAACTTACAACAATGGAATACTATCCATTACCGTTGATAAGAGTGAACAACAAATGAAAAAGCAAATTAAAATTAAGTAAAGAGCTGTTCTACTTAGTCCCCTAAAGAGAGCAGGTTAGTTAGCGCCGGAGCTGCATTGACATGCGCCTCCGGCATTTATTTGTAAACATACTGCAGGTAATTTTTCATCTGATAACCAAGGCTGCTAATTTAAAATCTGAAACCTACAAACTACTCATGGATAAATACAAGATCGGAATCGCTGTGCTTTTTGCAGCACTTTCATTCTTTATAGGAATGTTGTTTGCAACAGAAAACAACACAAGTTCAATACTATCATCAAATAATAAACTACCTGAATATAATACTGAAGCACGGCCTGCAGACTCCATACCCATTACAAGTTTAAGGGACTTTAATAACGCTATTGTTAATATTGCTGAACGTGCGAATCCTACCGTTGTAACGATCACCACATCACAAACTGTAAGAGTGCGGCAACAGTCACCTTTTTCCTTTTTCTTTTTTGATGATCCTCGTTTTAACCAGGAACGTGAATTCAGGCGCGACGGACTCGGTTCAGGAGTAATCGTCTCAGCCGATGGGTATATCATTACCAATAATCACGTGATCGACAATGCCGATGAAATCAGGGTTATTCTTTATGGTGGTGAAGAAATGGATGCTGAAATTATCGGGACCGATCCGGCAAGTGATATTGCCGTACTGAAAGTAGACCGTACAAATATGCCGGCAGTTCCACTGGGAAACAGTAATGACATCAGAGTAGGTGAAATGGTTTTGGCGATTGGCAGCCCATTGAGCAGGGATCTGGCACATACGGTATCGAAGGGCATTATTAGTGCCAGCGGCCGATCATCAATCGGATTGAATGCCTTTGAAAACTATATCCAGACCGATGCAGCTATCAATCCCGGCAACTCGGGTGGTGCCCTGATCAATCTTGACGGAGAACTGATAGGCATTAACACAGCGATTGCAAGCCGAAGCGGAGGAAACCAGGGTATTGGGTTTGCTATTCCGGTAAATATGGTGCGAGATGTGATGGAAGCACTCATTACAGATGGACGTGTAAGCCGCGGATATATTGGAATCGGTTGGGGCGGTGATGTTGACCGGACAATGGCTCGCGCCCTTGGTCTCGACCGTACAGGAGGTTTTATGATTGGAACCGTTGAAGAAGACGGCCCTGCTGCAAAAGCCGGATTGGCGGA
>PWLN01000370.1 GCA_003559375.1 Balneolaceae bacterium
CCTGGCGGCTGACTAGCCATCCCGGCAAGGAATTGTTCCCGAAGTTTTCGCCTGACGGCCGCTACATTGCCTTTACCGGGCAGTACAGCGGCGACGAGCAGGTTTTCGTCATGCCTGCAGCCGGCGGCGAGCCGGTGCAGCTGACCTGGTACCCGGCCACCGGACCCCTGCCGGCGCGCTGGGGCTATGACAATCAGGTTCAGGGCTGGTCTCCGGACGGTGAGCGCATCCTGTTCCGTTCGCGCCGCGACGCCTGGAGCTCCAGCACCGCGACCCTGTTTACCGTGGGCAAGAGCGGTGGCTTGCCCGAGCGCATGCCGATGCCGGTCTCCGGAGCCGGTACTTTCACCGAAGACGGCCGCCAGGTGTTCTACTCGCCGCTGTTCCGCGATTTCCGTACCTGGAAGCGCTACCAGGGTGGCTGGGCGCAAAGCCTGTGGCTGTTTGATCTGGAGGCCAACGATGCGCGCCAGATCACCGATCATCCGCGTACCGACCGCGACCCGATGTGGATCAATGGCAAGGGCTATTTCGTCTCCGATCGTGACGGCACGCTCAATATCTGGACGGTGGATCCGGAGACCCTGGAAGTCGAGCAGCTGACCTTCCACGACCAGTGGGACGTGCGCTGGGCCAGCGCCGGCAACGACGGGCGCATCGTCTACGAGCTCAACGGCACCTTGCGCATCTTCGATACCCGCGATCGCAGCGATAGCGGCATTTCCATCCGCGTACCCGACGACGGCATCAACCGTCGCAGCCGCACGGTCAATGTCGGTGACCAGATCCGCCGCGCCCAGCTGAGCCCGACGGGGCAGCGCGTGTTGTTCGAAGCGCGCGGCAACCTGTTCAATGCGCCAGTCGGCGAGGGCATCACGCGTGACCTGACCCACCGTTCAACCGCGCACGACCGCGAGGCTGCGTGGTCTCCGGACGGGCGACATGTTGCCTTTGTCTCCGATATCTCCGGCGAGGAAGGCCTGTACATCATGCCGGTGGACGGCAGCGGTGAAGCGCGAGCGCTGATCGCTACCGAGCAAACCCGCTTCAATCGCCCGGTTTTCTCGCCTGACGGTGAGCGCATCGCCGTGTCCGACCAGAACGGCAGGATTCTGGTGGTGCGCACCGACGGAAGCGATGAGCCGCGCGAGGCCGGTCGGGACAAAAGCTGGCGCAACCGGGACTATGCCTGGTCGCCGGACGGTCAGTACCTGGCTTTCAGCCAAACGGAAGAAAACACCCTGCGCGCGCTGTTCATCTACAGCGTGAGTGAAGACCGCACGCGCCGGATCAGCGATGGCCTGTTTTCCGAGTTCATGCCGCGCTTTTCCGCCGACGGGCAGCACCTGTTCTTCCTCGGTGATCGCGAATTCGCCCCGCAGATCTCGCAGCGCGAGTGGAATTTCGCCGCCAACCGCATGACGGGCATTTTTGCCGTGGCGCTGAACCGTGATGCATCGAATCCGTTTGCACCCAAGGATGTCGAGGAGCCGGGACTGAATCCCGACGAAAAAAGCGGCGAGAACAACGCTGAAAATAACGGTGACAATTCGGATGCCGATGATGCCGCGACGCGAATCGAGTTCGATGGCCTGATGCAGCGCCTGATCCGTATCCCGGTCGACAACGCCAACATCAGCGGCCTGGCCGTAGTCGATGGCGGGCTGGTGTTCGTCGAGTCCGATGCTTGGTTCTATGGTCGAGCTCCGGAGCGTCAGCCGCGCCTGCGGATGTTCAAGTTCGAAGACCGTGAAGTGGTCGACTTCCCGTCCGGGCTGCAACTGGTCGATGTCAGTGCCGACGGCAAACGCCTGCTCGCCCGCCAGGGCAACCAGTGGCAGGTGTTCGACGTGGCCCGCGAGGGTCGTGATCCGACCACTGTCGCTACTTCAGGTCTGCAGACCACCATCGACCCGGTGGCCGAATGGGCCACGGCTTTTGACGAGGTCTGGCGCCGCTTCCGTGACTTCTTCTACGTGGAGAACATGCACGGCTACGACTGGGAAGCCTTGCGCGAGGCCTACCGGCCGTGGCTGGAACATGTCGCCCATCGCTCGGATCTCAACTACCTGATGGGCGAGATGATCGCTGAGCTGAATGTCTCGCACGCCTATGTGAGTGGCGGCGACGAGGGCCTGCCGGATCGGCCGTCGATTTCGCTGCTGGGCGCGCGCTTTGAGACGGACAATGGGCGCTATCGCATCAGCGAGATTTTCCAAGGCCAGAACGACGAGGCGCGCTATCGCTCGCCGCTGACCGAAGTGGGCGTCGACGTCAATGTTGGCGACTACATTCTCGCCATCAACGGCCGCTCGTTGACGGCGGATGACAACATTTTCCAGCGTCTGCATCTGCCGGCTGGGCAGGCGGTCGAGCTGACCGTGAGTGACCGTCCGGATGGCGATGACGCGCGCACCGTCCGGGTCAATCCGGTCAACGATGAAACCTCGCTACTCTACCTGCGCTGGGTGCTGGCCAACCGCCAGCGCGTGCTCGATGCCACCGATGGCCGGGTTGGTTATCTGCATATTCCGGATATGGGCGCCGACGGCATTCGCGAATTCATCAAGTGGTTCTACGGCCAGCGACATAAGGATGGCCTGGTCATCGACGTGCGCTCCAACGGCGGCGGCAACGTCTCGCAGATGCTGATCGAGCGCCTGGCGCGCCGACCGCTGGCGCTGGGCTTCTCGCGCACCAATCCGCGCACCACGACCTATCCCAACCAGGCCTTCAACGGTCACCTGGTGGCGCTGCTGGATGAAAATTCGGCCTCGGATGGCGACATCTTCCCGTGGCAGTTCCGCAACGCTGGTCTCGGCCCCCTGATCGGCCAGCGCTCGTGGGGCGGGGTGGTCGGCATCACCAACCACGGCCCGCTGATCGACGGCGGCACGGTCAACGTGCCCGAGTTTGGCTTTGCCGATGTCGACGGCGAGTTCGTGATCGAGGGCGTGGGCGTGGAGCCGGACATCGAGGTCGAAAACGACCCGGCGAGCGTCATCGCCGGTCAGGATCCGCAGCTCGAGCGCGGTATCGCCGAAGTCATGGCCAAGATCGAAGCCAACCCGCCCGGCTTCCCGCCGCGGCCGGCCGATCCGGTGAAGCTGGATTGACGTGATCTGGTTGCCGAGCGGGCGAGGTGCGGGGTTTTGGCATGGTGGCGTAGGTCGGGGCTCCGTCCCCGACGGCCAAATTACGGGACGGGAATGATGTTTCCAGTTGGCCCGGACATCGGACGTCGGCCACGGAGGGCCGACCTACGGATGCGGTGCATCTGGGGCGAGGTGCGGGGTTTTGACACGGTGTCGTAGGTCGGGGCTCCGTCCCCGACGGCCAAATTACGCGACGGGAATGATGTTTCCGGTCGGCCCGGACACCGGACGTCGGCAGCGGAGGGCCGACCTACGGGCTCGGTGGATTATCTGGGCGAGGTGCATGGCTTTGGGGTGATGCCGCAGGTCGGGGCTCCGTCCCCGACGGACAAACCCTGAGCAGGTTCAGCTCGCCTCCTGCCAAACCTCCATCGGCGGGCAGGAGCACACCAGATTGCGGTCGCCGTAGACATTGTCGAC
>PWLN01000343.1 GCA_003559375.1 Balneolaceae bacterium
CCGCCTCGGCTGGCGGCGCATCCTAGCGATGCGGGTCGAGGGGAGAAGGGAGGCGGAATATGGCTGGTATATGCTGATGCCCGCCGAGCGCAGCACAGGCACAGCGCCCAATATGTGGTCGACACAGCGTGCTCGCCTGGAGCAGCGAGCCGAAGCGCTCGGTCATGGCGCGCCTGCGATGCCGGCCACCATGCCAACGGAAGGCGATCGCACTGCAGTGTATAATGTCACTATCGCGGATCCTTACGCGCACCAATGCCAACAGCTCAGATGTACTGCCCGCGCTCAAGATGTGTGAGTGCACTTCAGGGGTGTGGCCCGTCGTGACGGCTCAAGCCAAAAGCGACGGCCACTTAAACCCACAATCCCCAGAGGCTCATCCAGAAAGTCACCCTGATAGAAAACCAACCGCAGACGGTCGTAGACACCCCAAAATCCAGACCGGTTCCGCAACAGCCTCCTTCTGCATTCTTTCGTGTAAATTACCCGATAATCGTCTTATCCGCGACGTTTACGGAGGCGCTTCCATTATAAAACTCAAGTTTCCGAAGGCGACGCTCCGCGTCAAGATAAATTTCGACGATTACATTGAAATGCTCATAAGCGAAAGGCGCGTCAGAACCACTACACAGCTTCTTCAAAGGATAAAGACGCCAGTCAAGGTCGTTACCGCTTTTGCCCCACTCCTGATTAGGTGTATTGACGTCAATCCGAAAATAAAGTTCTCGAAGGAGCTCAGAGAGTTTGCCAAGCCCTTCCCGGCTCGACAGATCCCAACGGTCCGCGAGAAATGACTCTAAAATCTCTTCTTTCGTGTAATTGTAAGCCCGCCATTTACCAATTGACACGCTCAACAAAGTAAGCAGAGCTACTAGAAGCACAAGGCTTGCAGCAGCAACGACCCAAATAATATTCGTCATTTGAGGAAAATATGGCCATGATGCCGACATTAAAAGAGGGAGAATTGAAATAAGGAACGATACTGTGGCGATAAGCGTAATCAATCTGTAATAGTACCTCTTAAGGCCACAAGCACATTTCAGGCGGCGCAATATATTTCTTCCGTGAAATTCGATCGCTGGGAAGAATGCCGCAATTGTCAAAATCCCGACGGTGGAGAAAGCAAAGGTCGCCTCCCAAAAAAAATAAAAATTAAGCATCACCGAAAATACAGTTTCATGTATGAAGCTCGCCGTCAGGAAAAATGAGAGCGATAATAACATCAAACCGACTGAAGTAATCATCAGGTAGTACCCTTGTTCGAAATGATCCTTTCTTTCCCAGTGCCTGTTGGCCAGGTGTTCTGGGACGTGAATGCTTCGAATCTCTGCTCCGGTGAGGAAAAGGCGTCCCTTACCGTTCTCTTCGAATATTGCCGACTTAGGTATTTTTCGCTTCGCATGTCGCGGTAATGAGTGCTCAGGAAATCCGGCTGAGTCCATTTTTTCGCTGTCCATCGTTGACTCGTCACTGATTATTTTAATGTCGCGCAGGCAAATCTCTTCCTTTTCATTGTCCTTGGAGAAACTATGAAGATATCCCGTAATCTGCTCACCTTTGCTGGTCGTGACCGTAATTGGCGCTCCTCTCTTTATGCTTTGGAGGAAGTTGTCCCATACTAAGTCGTACGAGTATATGGTAAAGTTAACTCGAAGCAAGCGGCGCAAATTGTGCAAAATCATTTTTCGGGCGCCGAAGCGAAACAAGCTACCGTATACGAAGCCAAATCCGAACACCGAGCAGAGAAAAGGCAACAGAGCGCTAGCGCTCCATAGTTTGCCCCAGAAGTCCGGCTTATACCAAAGGCCAGCGATGTGCCTGGCGTCGATAAGTTCTTTTCCAACGAAATAAGAAGGATAAAATAGCAAGTAGCCTAGAGGTGAGAGAATGAAGAGAAACCCGCCAGCGGTGATCGTCAGTGCGCGAGAATGGTCGGCGGAAAGCTCACGGTAAATGCTGAAGCCGGAGAGCGCTGCCGCCACGTTGAACGCGAGTGATCCGAAGATAACGAAAGCAAAGGAGGCGATGCCTGTAACAAGCGCGTCGGGCAGCGTCATGGATTTATCCAGCGGTCGATTAGTAGTAGGAAAAGTGGCTATTGGCCTGAAAAGTGGCGCGGCGCGGTGGTATTCGCCCAGCCTGAAGCACAAAACGTGCTTGCCATGGTGGATAATGGGAATTGCTCGATAGGTATAGCCGAAAAATGGACAGAGCGACAAACGGCTGCAGCTTTACGGTTGTCTCTGGGCGAATCGCCGCAGCTGCTGGGTGCGGTCGCTTGAAATGTCCATCGGCCGCGAACGGTTCAGGCGCCAGCATGCGCAGGACATTGGAGGTGGTGGTGTCGTTGTAGCCGACGCGCAAGCGTTCGAAGATCAGGCCCTTCGCGAACGCGGCCTTCTTCGCCCAGGCGCCGTAGCCGGCGGCTTGGGTGCGCTGGCAGAAGCTGGCATCAACGAAGAGGGTGAGGAATCGCGGGTCGGGGCGGTGGGGATTACGCATCGATGGCCCCTTATATCTGCCGGTAGTCCACCTCCATGGCATCGAGCATCGATACCAGTGCGTCCTTCTTGTCGGCGCGTAGGCGGACGATGACGATGTCGTCGGGCTCCTGTGGTTCCGGGGCGGGCTTGCCGAGGGAAATAAGCCCGTGGCAGGCGAGCTCCACCCAGGCCGGCACCTCGCCCTTCTTCGCCCAGCCGCTGACCGTGTTGTCGGCGACGCCGAGCATCCGGGCGAGCTCGGTGCGGGTCTCCAGGCCGAGCTGCGCCATGGTCTCCTCGATCACCGCGAAACCGACCCGCTTGTAGTGCCTGGGCCGGCGGCCGCTGGCCGGCTTGTCGGCATCGACCCCGTCACCGGGCCCTGGCGCTGGTCGCCGGGGGTCGTGCTTTCCGGCGCCGTTCAGTCGCAGTGTTTCCGTCCGCGGGTCCTGCCTCGCTGTCGCCGGCATCGGCTCGGTCTCCTTCCCGTTGGTGTTCCTGGGGGCGCGGGCGCAGTCCGGGCAGAGCGGTGGCGCCTTGACGTCGACGCTCCAGCCGGCCCCGCGCAGCTTCTTGATGATGATCGGGGCGGGCATGGCCGCGGCCCAGCGCTTGCGGTCCTCGCGGCCACAAGAGCTGCAGGCGACACGCCAGAGGCCGCGCTGACCGGGCGCCTTGGCCCATTCGATCCCGGCGGCCTCGGCCTGCCCGCGGTTTTCCTGAAAGAGAGTGGACTTCGACATGCTGCCATCCTTGGCTCGAGCGAGATTGCGGGAAGCGATTGCGGTCATCCCTCGGGGCTTCGGGCTGCCGACCAGCAGAGCTCGACGACCTGGACGAAGGCACCCCGGTCCCGGCCGACCCGTGCGCGCAGCCGTTCCTTCACGCTGGCCAGGGTCAGGGCGTCGTGCAGGCGCAGGACGAGGCTCGCCGTGGTCGGGTCGATCCAGAGCGGCTCGAAACCTGCGTGCTGCTCGTTGAAGCGCCAGATCGTCTGCTCATCGGAACAGCCCGGCTCGAACGCGCCCTCGTCCGGCCAGACGAAGGCCATGCCGGTCCTCTCCCGGACGATCGTCTGGAGC
>PWLN01000393.1 GCA_003559375.1 Balneolaceae bacterium
GGATGTCGCTATCGCGCCACCAGCATCCAGCATCCTGCATTCCTAATCCCATGAATTACAAAAATGAGCAACACCATAGCAGCACTGCCCAAGGCATTTAGCAAATTTTCTCTCCCAAAAAGTTATATCGGCCCGATCTTAATCAGCCTTGTTGTAATTGCTGCACATCTCTCTTTTGGGGTGCTTGACGGTTGGAATAAATTTGCCGCTGCACTTGGTGCTGCAATGCTTACTGAACTGGTTCTTTTTAAAATCGTAACAGGTAAATGGCGGGATCTCTCCAGTGCCTATATCTCCGGTAACAGTGCGGGTATATTGGTACGCTCACCCATGGTTTGGCCGTTTGCACTTTGCGCTGCCATTTCTATCGCGTCGAAATATGTGTTCAGGTTCAGGGGTACCCACATTTGGAACCCGACCAACTTTGGTATAGTGGTGATGCTCATCATAGCATCCGACAGTATGGCGGTTTTAAGCATTCAGTGGGGTAGTAATATGTGGGCTATGCTGCTGATCTGGATTATTGGCCTCATTGTGATATCAAAAGTGAAGCTTTTCCACATTTGTGCGGTCTATGTTGTTTCTTTTATTGCCTTCGCATGGGTCAGAAGTGTATATACCGGCAGCCTCTTTATCGGTGAAATAGCACCGCTTACAGGCCCGATGTATCAGCTGTTTGTTCTTTTTATGATAACTGACCCGAAAACGACTGTATCCTCAAAAAAAGGCCAAATGCTTGTGGCATTTTTGATTGCACTGGCTGAAATGTTTTTCCGGCTTGGTGAAGCCGTTTATGCACCGTTTTATGCGTTATTCGTAGTTGGGCCGATTGCCCTGATTATTGATAAGCTCATTCAGGAAAGAAAAGAGAATAAGCTCCGGGAAGCAGCGTCGCCGAGGAAGTTGTCTGAGTGATCTGTCATTTAGAGAAACATCTGTCCACTTGTGCCTATGGTATAAACAACTCCTTAACTAAAACTGTGGCCATTTATTCGACGATCCTGAAATCCCCCCGACGCCCTTTGAAAAAGGGGGAGTTTCTTTCCGGAATTGGTTTTTAACAAGCTCTTTAATCCGTCAGCTAAAGCAGACGGCAATATTGTTGAATTCAGTGATAGTCAAAAATTCGACATTCGACATTTCCCGAAGGGATCCCTACGGGGCGATATTCGATGTTTCCCATTGGGATCCCTCACGGGGCAATATTTCCTCCCCCCCGAGGCTGAAGGCCTCAAATAACAGAGCTTGGGGCAGTTATACAGGGAAATACGTTGCCACATGTAAGAAATCCGCACCAACCAGGTTGTTTCCACTATCGCGAACCGCGCCCCAAGTACGACGGACGCCCCAAAACCTGTTCAGGCTGTAAGCCTGGGATAGACGGAACCGGTATCGATGTATATATTCTGTCATGAGACGGTATCTTTAATTAACAGATCCCGGTTTTTTAAACATCCCGCCTCAATAGTACCATACAGGGTAATGTGATTGTCGTTAGTCCTGATTTTCATCAAATGTTGTTCGTTGAACAATGTTATAAATACTTGTTGTATGAATCGGAGTGATTAAGTAACCCAAGAGAACTCCCGTTGAATTAATGAACGGACTATCGCAGGCCTACAGCCTGCCCGGGTAAAGGCGCATCGTTTGTCTTGGGGCGCGGTTCCAGTTTGATGCGACAAACCACCTTTTGCGAACATCTTGCCTTTCCAGAGTGTCTCTCTGAAGAATTGCCCCAAGCTTTGTTATCTCAGGCCGATGGCCTGTGGGGGCAAGAAAAGGGAGTTCCTTTTCTTAGCAAGTCCTAAGAACTGGGCTCATCTTTTGTAAACGAAGTGAAAAGATGAGCCCTGTTAAGGTGCACCGTCAGTATTCCCATACCGGCAAGTCATCAGACGAGTTGTTCGGGGATTATCTCATATTGTAAATGGTTCGTTTTTCAATGTAACTCGTCAGATGACTTTCTGCACGCCCCGCCTGGCAACACCCGGTGTGCTTGTCATCCCGGCTTATCGTTGTGAGGGTATCCTTGTTTTGAGATAATGCGAAAATATCAGTCATTAAACCTCATAAATAAATAAAGATTTCAAAATTCTAAAACGTTTTACCATAGGCACAAGTGGACAGCTCTGATTTTGAGAAAAGATCTTCATATTTCATATGTATATGAATCTTATCTTGTCTGATTAACATATTTTTCAAATTGTAATTTAATTCAATATGAAGATTGAATCTTCTCTTGTGCATTTAAGCGTGGTTTTTTTCATAGCACTTCTTCTTTTATCCTGCCAGAGAGAAATTGCTTCAGAACAGGATGAGGCTGACGCATATATCACCGCAGTTGCAGATTTTAATATCGCCCTGGCTGCGAGTCAGACAGATGAGGGCAGATTTGCATTTAACAAAATGAATGATGTGGCTCGTGCTTTCCCCGAAGAAGCTGCAGCCTGGGCTAATCTTGGAGTGCTTGCCATGCGTCAGGGTAATTTTGAACTTGCTGAAGACAGGCTTGGCAGAGCTTTGAACCTTAAGCCTCAACACCCAGAGCTGTTATTCCTGAACAGCATTATGGAAAGCCTGCGCGGTAATACAGCACGCTCTATTGAATTCCTGCGCAGAGGTGTTGAGTCCAGCCCAGATCATGCCAAAATGCACTTTGCACTTGCTCAGGAGCTTGAAAGGCATGATGATCAGCGATATGCTGATGAAATCGCCGGATTATACCTGAATCTGCATGAGCTACTTCCTGATAATCAGGCAATCATGTTTGAGTTGACAAGGGTTAATGCCAAAAATCAAAATTTTGATGAGGTTCTTGCAAACCTGGAAAAATTGAAAGCGATATCTGCAACGTGGGAAACAGAAAATCAGGAACAGCTTGAAATGGTTATCGAACTTGCTCGTCAGCAGGAGCTGTCCGAATTGATTCTTGAACTCTCCTTTTTGAGGAATATGCTTCAATCCCAGCCGCAATTTCTTGATGATCTGCTAAAGATACAGCACCCGCCTACAGAACTCGGGTTTTTAATAACAGAATTTTTACATCTTCCTCAACCCGAAATCATTGTATCGGCACCTGATCTCGATATGATGCTGGATCAGTTGCCTTTAGGCCTGCCAGCGGCTTCTGCAAGCTGGATCAAAGGTGTAAGCCTTTTAGAGGCAGCTCCGCCTTTTCCAATATCCGTTACAGATGGAGAGGTTTGGATCACGGACCAGGTTCGATTTTCTTTTCCGGGCCAAACAGATCTACCTCTTCCTTCACATGCAATTACAGAAATCGATTATAATTACAACTTCAGAAATGATTTGGCTGCGGCCGGAAGTGAAGGATTCAGGTTATACCGCATTAATCAGGATGATACCTTTACCGATGTTACAGGTGAAATCGGTATTAGCCGGCAAACCATCAACAGGCCATATCATAGTGTATGGGCATTCGATATAGAGATGGACGGAGATTTGGATCTGTTGCTGGCTCCGGTTGCGGGTTCCCCGCTGGTTCTCAGAAATAATGGAGACGAAACCTTTACAGAGATTCAGCCTTTCAGAGAGATCCAAAATATCAGAAGTTTTTTATGGGCAGATTTAACGGGTGACGGTACTCCCGAGGCCACATTTCTGTCAGATGATGGCAAGGTTACAGTGTTCCTGAATGAAAGGGGAGGGCGTTTCAGCGATGGGTATGTACTTGCTGATCATGCAGCGGCAATTGGTGTGGCCGACATCACAGCAGACGGTCAATTTAACATTGTAATTCTGCTCGAAAATGGATCATTCCAATTGCACAATTTTTCACTGAGAACAGCCTCATGGGAAAAACGTGAGCTTGCGGCTTTTGCCGATGGCAATTATCAGGCTGGTAATACCAACCTCTTTATCGCGGATATTGACAATAATGGTGCCTTTGACCTGATTTTGTCGACTTCTGAAAAAACAACAATATGGCTGGGAGATGAAAAAAGGGATTTCATCAAATACGACCCGGAACTGCCCGGCGGTATCATCAATCTGTTTGATGTGGATGGAAATGAGCGGCTTGACTTAATGGGTGTTACAGAGAACCTTGAGCCTTTTCAACTGAAAAATGAAGGCACCAGGAATTACAACGCTCGTTTCATCAGGGCCAGGGCATCAGGATTAGAAGGTGATCAAAGGATTAACTCTTTTGGAATAGGGGGAGAGATGGAAGTAAGGTCAGGCCTTCTCTATCAAAAACAGCTAATAAACTCACCTATTGTTCATTTTGGGCTTGGGGAATATACTGAGGCGCAGATGCTCCGTATTATATGGCCGAACGGATCAATTCAGACGGAGTTTGCAGAACTTGGAATGGGAGCAACCATTTTTAATGAGCAGATATTGAAGGGTTCATGCCCCTGGTTATTTACAAATGATGGTGAAGAAATCCATTTTATAACAGACATTATCTGGCGTTCCCCCCTTGGATTGAGGATTAATGCCCAGGAAACCGCAGGGGTGATTCAAACGCTCGATCGTGTAAAAATTCCCGGTGACAAACTCAACCCGATTGATGGTTTGTATGACGTCAGAGTAACTGCTGAGTTATGGGAAACCCACTTTTTCGATTACATCGGCCTTGTTGCCGTCGACCATCCCGAAGGTTCCGAAATTTTTGTGGATGAACGTTTTGTATTTCCCGCACCCGACCTTTCAACACGGGTGATGACAGAGCCAAAGCCGGTGCTTCGAGTAACAGACGATCATGGAAATGATGTTACCGGTATTGTATCGAAGAAAGATGGCAATTACCTTCAGGCATTCAGAAAAACGCAATATCAGGGTCTTGCAGAAGAACACTCCATAGTGATTGAATTGGAACCGGCTTCATCCGGAAATGACGCATACTGGATGGTGCTTTCAGGCTGGCTGATGCCAACCGACAGTTCCATTAACCTTGCATTGAGCCAGGGAACCATTGCTCCCCCAAGAGGCCTGAAAGTGGAAGTAGCTGATGAAACAGGCAGCTGGATTGTTCTGCATGATGATTTTGGTATGCCAGCAGGCAAACTTAAGACGATTCTTCTCGATCTTGAGGGTGTATTTGAGAATCCGGAAAACAGAAGGGTGCGGCTTACCACAACTTCACAAATCTATTGGGACAGTATATTGTATGCTGAAAAGCTGGATGAAAACCTGATAACAGAAACTAAACTTGTGCCCGAAAAAATGGAATTGCGTTTCCGCGGGTACTCAGAATGGTTTACTCCTGATGATGTTTCACCTAAACTGGCCAATTATGATGTGATTTCCGGAACAGCTCCGCGCTGGATGGACCTTAAGGGCTATCACACACGTTTTGGTAATGTGTCTGAACTTCTTGAAAAGATTGACGGACGGTATGTGATAATGAACGCAGGTGATGAATTACTGCTCGGATTCAGTGCCATTGATGAACCAAAAGAGGGATATACGAGAAGTTATGTACTGGTTTCTGACGGCTGGGTGAAAGATGGTGATTATAATACCGAGGCTTCTGCCACTGTAGAGCCGCTTCCATATCATGGAATGACCGATTATGAGTATCCGCCCTCAATAAGGCTGCAGGACGATCCGGTTTTCCAGCGTTTTCGTGAAGACTGGATCCATTATCACACAAGATATATCACACCTTATCATGTGAGATCAGCATTAAATTTTTAGGCTCTGCAGCACCTATTAATGAAACAGCAATATTTCGTCTTTTTAAATCTCATTTATTTAACCGCAATCATACACATTGCGGTAGCACCCTGCTCTGTAACTGCAAAACAAAATGTTGATGATCATACCATCCGCATTGGGTTGATGGTTTCAAAAGATCCGGGAACGGACCCGCTTTCACGTGAAGCGATTGACGCTGCTTCTCTTGCTATAGATGAAATCAATAAAGGGGGAGGGCTTGGTGGCAGGAGTGCAGAACTCATTGTACGTTCAAGTGACGGTGACTGGGGTTCAGGTTCCATTAAATCCGTTGAACTGATCTACGATGAAGAAGTTCATGCTATCGTTGGTTCGCTCGAGGGGCGGGATGCGCATCTTGTTGAAATGGCAATTGCTAAAGCCCATGTGATCTATCTTGAAACTCGGGCTGCTGATCCTACATTATCAGAAGCAAATCTTCCGTGGTTTTTCAGGATCGTTCCAAGTGATAAGCAACAAGCACAAAAACTTGCTTCAGAAATTTATGAAAATAGCCAGATCAGTAATCTCATGATCATCCATTCCGATTCTTACGATGACCAGATGGCTGCCAATACCTTTCTCAGGCATGTTCGGGATAATCATTTACCGGTGCCTGTCATCACACAATTTACAGTGAGGTCACCGGATTACAGACAGTTGATTGAATCACTAAAAAAAACGGCTTCTGATGCTATACTGGCTTTTGGTGACACTGAGTTTTTGATCGGATTGAGTTCCGAAATGAAACAAGCCGGAATACAGATGCCTCTCTTTACAAATCTTTCCATACTTCATTCTCCTCAACTGTTGCCTTATTTATGGAATAGTGGTGACATTAGATTTGTATGTCCGGATGGATGGCAATCTGACGGGGCTAAATCATTCAGGGATAATTTTTATAATACGTTTGGATATAAGCCGGGAGCAATCGGAGCCTATACGTATGATGGAATCCATGTTATTGTTCGTGCAATTGGCCGTGATTTCGCCATTGGGGATGAATTTACAAAACGAATGGCAACTACAGATTATAACAGGGGGGTAACGGGCCATATACGGTTTCTTGAAACCGGTGATATAAATGATACAACAGAAATCTGCAGAATTTCAGGGTTCAACAGATAATGTGATACAATCTGTCAGTTTCTTTGAAACACCGGTACGTTCTGGGCTCAAGTGAGTTATAAAAATTGTCAATTTTCTCTGTATGTAGAGGTTGAATATATATACACCAGAACTTTATGGCAGGGTTGATTTTTTCACTATATATTGGATATAAATGTCTAAAAAGCGTATTTTTACATATTGTAACAACCAGCTATAACACATAATTCTTTGGCTTTATTCAATCATCAATTATTGACCTCATCTTACAGTAGTATGATATCCTGTCAATTATCTCTGACACTTTAGCGCATAGTTATTGGAATGAATGTACAAGTTATTTTTTCCGGATTTAGAGTAAAATTATTATCCGCTTTTTGTGTACTCATGCTTCTGATCTATCCTGCATGTAGTGAACGTGACGTGTCGGATAGAAGTGATGCATCTTCAGGTTTAATGCAAATTCCGGAAGAAGGAGTTTTCAATTTCGTGGATGTGACCCGAAGTTCCGGAATCGACTTTATCCATAACATGGGTGATAACCACTTAACAAATGTTATCGAATCTGTTGGCGGCGGTTGTGCTTTTCTCGATTTTAATCAAAATGGTTTATTGGATCTCTACATTGCTAATGGATCATTCCACAGTTTAATTAGTTCAGGAGAGCGGCCGCGCACTCAAAGCACCAATGCCCTTTATGAAAATCTTGGAAACGGTAGGTTCAGAAACATTACACAGCAGGCCAGGGTGGGAGATACCGGTTATTCAATGGGCGTTTCAATTGGTGATTTCAATAATAATGGGTATCCTGACATCTATGTAAGTAACTACGGCCCCAACATACTCTACAGAAACAACGGAGACGGTACTTTCACGGATATCTCAGTTAGGGCAGGTGTAGCAGGCAACCAGAGTAGTGCAGGAGCAGTATGGCTCGATTTTAATAATAACGGCCTTCTTGATCTGTATGTGGCAAATTATGTTGAATTCAACCCGGATTTAAATCTGACATATGCTCCGGACGGATACCCTGGTCCGCTGAATTTCAAAGGTCAGGCTGATATACTTTACAGAAATAACGGTGACGGAACATTTACCGATGTTACACAGGAAATGGGACTCTATAACCCGGATGGCCGGGCCATGGGGGTTGGTTCCCTTGATTTAACCGGAAATGGATATCCTGACATTTTTGTAGCGAATGATGCAATGGCCAATTATTTCTTCATCAATGAAGAAGGTAACGGATTCAGGGATGTGGCTATTCGTTCAGGTTTGGCTTTTAACAGGGGAGGCGAAGCAACGGCAAGTATGGGGGTTAGTTTTGCCGATTTTACCGGTGACGGCCTTATGGATTTGTTTGTTTCTGATGATACATATAATTCACTATATCAGAACCAGGGCGGCGGCCTGTTCAGGGATGTTGCTTTTCCTTCTGGTATTGCAATGGCAAGTGCACAGCATGTTGGTTGGGCGGCGGCTTTTATTGACTATAATAACAACACCAACAAAGATATTTATATTGTAAACGGTGAACTGAAACACCTGCACGGCCAGGAAGATCAGCTATTTGAAAATTCCGGAAATGGAACGTTCAGGGATGTATCGTTCGAACAGGGCCCATATTTCAGTGAAGCAATGGTTGGCAGGGGCGGCTGTTTTGCCGACTTTGATAATGATGGAGACATTGATGTGTTTATTGTAAACCTCAATCAGGAAGCTGTTCTGCTTCGCAACGATATCGGAAATAATAACAATTGGCTGCTGATCAATCTCGTAGGTACTCAAAGTAACAGGGACGGTGTAGGCGCAACTGTAAAAGTAACCACAGGCAACCTCACCCAAACTGATCAGAAAACCGGCGGTGGCCAATATCTATCGAAAAATGATCCAAGGCTTCACTTTGGCCTGGGCGATTTTGACATCATCGACCGGATTGAAATTTTATGGCCATCAGGAATCATTCAAACCCTGGATAACACCGAAGTGAATCAAATCATCACGATCCAAGAGCAGCAATAGGGAGTCAGAGATGTTAAAAAAAAGCAGCCTCATCATCATTGTACTTGTTTCCGGCCTGATCTATATCAGCAGTGCTTTACTTAGCCGCGGCATACCGGAAGGATATGTGATTATCACACAAGTTCAGGCTGATGATGCAGTAAATATTAGCGGCAGTAGTTTGAATAAGCTCGATCTGCAAGGTGCGCAGATTGTCAGTTTTAACCCGGATAAGCCGGGATCTTCCATCAATGTATTGACTCAAAATTTTTACTCAGCCATTAGCCCGGAGTTATCCCTTGATAATCGTTCTATAGTATTTGCCGGGAGAAAAGAAGCCACAGATAACTGGCAGATCTGGATGCTTAATTTGAGAAATTCGCGCTTCACACAAATCACAAACAACAATCGTGACTGTTTTGACCCGGTTTTTCTGCCCGATGAAAGAATCACTTTTAGCTGTACATGGGAAGAGGAGAGATATGGATCGGGAAGTACACTTTATACAGCGGCATTGGATGGAAGGTTTTTAAACCCCATTACTTATCATCCTCATACTGATCATTCCGGTACCATGCTTCACGACGGCAGAATTCTGTTCATAAGTGAGCAGGTTTACCCCGAAGCCGGCAAACAAAAAATATTGGCCCTGCGGCCGGATGGAACCAAATCCGGCCTGTTTATTCAAATTCCGGACGGCATCGAAATCACAGGAAAAGTCAGGGAAAACAGGGATAAACAGTTATTCATGACGGCAATCAATGAAGAATCAGGAAATAGAAGTAATGTACTTCGATTCTCTTACAATAACCCTTATAACTCCCTCACCAATATTTATACTTCCGAGACTGGTGAACTTCATTCCCTGTACCCTGAGAATAGCGGGGATCTGCTGGTATCTTACCGGAAAAACGATGCTGAACCGTTTGGAATTTTCAGGCTTGATCCGCAAGGAAATCCGCTGCCTGTTCACATCGACAGTGAATATCATTTTCTTGAGCCGGTTATCGTGGAAGAAAAGCCATTTATCCCGAGAAAATTGCCATCCGCTCTACGTGAAGCAAGAAATTTTGGCATCGTTGTTTTTGTAGAAACATCACAAGCGCTTGCTGAGTCAAAAAGTTTTGAGGGTGAAAAGGTTCAGGTTATTGGACTTGATGGATTACTGGATGAGTTTCCTGTTTTTGAGGATGGTTCATTTTATGTAAGAATGGGCGCAAGAACACCTGTCCGTTTTCAGAAGCTAAACAGCAGTGATGAAATCCTCGAAGGGCCAACACCATGGCTCTGGTTTATGACAGGAGAGAGAAGAGGGTTCAACAGCTGGGATGAAAAGCAGCTTACAGCACCTGCTAATCGGGTACCCGAAGCTATTAACCACTCTTACATAGAAATATCCGGGTTTGATACGCCAAGGCTCGTTATTAAAAATGATGAAAATCTGTTAAGTGAGGCAGGCCATGAATATTAGTAATACTTTTATCATATTGTTTATTATAGGTCTGCTGCTATTTTTTATGGGCTACAGGGGATATCGTTGGTCACTGGACCATTATGAATACATGACGATCGGTGAAGTAACTGGAGATATCCTCAATAACAGGGAAGCGAAAATTGCGGCCATTAAATGCATGGGTTGTCATACATATACGAAAAGAGATGGTTTTTTCCTGCAATTTGCCAAAAAGGACTATTCGTCACCATATAACCTTGCGGTTTCTGCGGATCAACGAAAACTGTTTGTTACAGGACAGGAATCCGATGCACTTTATATTTATGACCTTGAGACCAATCAGCTTCTCTCGAAAGTGCCGGTTGGCGACCATCCACATTCAGTTGCTGTGACCAGAGATGGCAAAAAAGCATACGTTACCAACCAGTGGTCGAATAATGTATCGGTTATCGATGTCGAAAGCGGGCTGGTTGAATATACGATTCCGGCAGGAGGTGGGCCAGCAGGCCTTGTACTTGATCAAAACGAGGAATATTTATATGTGGCAAATACGTATACATCGAATATTTCCGTGATTGACCTGAATCGCGGTACTGAAACCGTAAGATTACGTGCCGGAAATTATCCGACGGGCATAAATATTAGTCCGGACGGCCGCAATGTTCTAGCTGTAAGCCAGCGTTCCGTTCTGGTTGAATATCGTGACCCGCCAAAAACAGAGATTACAGTGATTAATGCTACTAATCGCAGAGTACAGCAAAGGATCCATTTTGAAGAAGCTCACATCATGGAGAACGTTGATTTTGCACCAACCAGTGATTTGGCTTTTACCACCCTGGTACGCCCAAGAAACCTCGTTCCTGCTGTTCAGGTCGAGAGCGGCTGGATGATGACCTTCGCCCTTGGTGTTATTTCACTTGAAACAGGGAACATGTATCAACTGCCTCTCGATGAACCCAATACATTTTATGCCGATCCATACAATGTTCTTATTTCTCCGGATGGAAAACTGGCGTTCATTTCCCATTCTGGTGGTGATTATATCAGTGTTCTTGACGTTGATAAAGTAAGAGATGTAATCAGGGAAATTGATGAGGGTATGATTCTCAATGCCGAGAACGACCTGATGCTTAGTGACAGGTATATCAAGAAAAGAATTCCTTCAGGATCCAATCCAAAAGGAATGGCGATTTCGCCGGATGGAAACTATCTCTATATTGCTGAAAGGTTATCAGATCAAATTGCTGTTTTAAACACCTCTACACTGGAGTTTGAGCAAGGCATTTCACTAAAAGGTGCTGATCAGTATTCACTTTTAAGAAGGGGTGAGCAACTCTTTAATCACTCGGGACGCACATTTCAAAATCAGTACAGCTGTTACTCATGTCATCCGGATAATCACGAAGATGGATTGACCTATGATATGGATTTTTATCCCGGAGAAGATCTATCCAATGTTCAGACATTACGTGAGCTTGCCGGCACTTCCCCGTTCAAATGGAATGGTAATAATGTAAGCATTTACATGCAATGCGGCATGAGGTTTTCCACATTTGTGACCCGAACGGAAGCCTTTTCTCCATATGACCTGAACGCATTGGTGGGATATATTACCAGCCAGATATCTCATCCTCCAAACCTCTACCGAACAGAGACAGGTGAATTGACCGAAGCACAACGCAGGGGGAAAGAACTTTTTGAGCGAACACGTACAAATGACGGCAGGGTAATTGCTGAAAGGGATCGCTGCATAACCTGTCACCCGCCACCAAATTTTACTGACAGGCTGAAACATGATGTCGGTACGGCAACAGACAGGGATAATCATACCGAATTTCTCACTCCTCATTTGAATAATATCTATGAATCACCGCCATTTTTGCATGATGGGCGGGCGAATACGCTGGAAGAACTTTGGACGATCTATAATGATGATGACCTGCATGGAGTTGCGAACGATATGACCAAAGACCAGTTAAATGATCTTATTGAATATTTACTCTCACTTGGAAGTGCCAGATATCATAAATAACAATTAAAGGATAACACATATGAAAAAACCGGTAATAAGTATTTCAATACTCATTGTTCTGCTTGCAGCCATTTTTGTCATAAACAGCGGATTGAATAAAGAATTGAATGAGAACATCTCTGAAGCATATCTATCAGCAGATAATATCACGGAAAACAATGATGTTAATACTGCCGAGAGAAGATCCGAGAGTACAGATCAGGGTACAGATACCCCGATGCCCATATACGGGGATTGGAAAGTATTTACTATGGCAGATGGTTTGCCATCAAACAAAATTAATACAGTCAGAATTGACGGTGAGAGGATCTTGGTTGGAACAGATCGCGGGTTTGCCGTTCTCGAAAATGGTGAGTGGACTGTATATACCCCGGAAGATGGCCTTGCCCATCGGAATGTGATCTCTCTTGCTGTAAGTGAAGCTACTGGTGACATCTGGATTGGAACAATGAATGGCCTTAGCCTTTGGTCAGCAGGAGTTTTTGAACATTTTGATCAATTTAACAGTGGTCTGGCCAATAATGTGATTTATGATATCTCCGTTGATTCGCGATATGCCTGGATTGCTACTGCTGCAGGTGCCAACCGCTTTGACACATACACCAATCAATGGAAAATATTTAACGAAGAAACATCACCCATGCATGAACCCTGGTGTTATGGAATCACAAGTTCAGGAAATAAAGCATGGATCGCAGCCTGGGGTGGAGGTGTGTTGGAATACAACAACGATATCGATGAGTTCAGGGTCTACCGTGATCCGGATGGCCATTTCCAGATAGCACTTTTCCCGGATGACGGGCTTGTACATGATATCACAACAGGAGTTGCTTTTGATAATGGCACTCTTTGGGTCTCAACATATTTTGGTGCAGGCAGGTATAACGGCCAGCGCTGGTGGGGTTATCATGATCATGCCACCGGGCTTACAAGCAATTTTATAAATGCTGTAAATGCAAAAAATTCAATAGCCTACTTTGCTACAGATAACGGATTGAATACATTCGATGGTACCACATGGGTTACCTATAACACAGATCCTGAAACCGGTAATGGAATCACAACCATTACCATTGGTGACCAGGAGAGGCAAATTGTAACCGAGACCTCCATATCTCATGGATTTATATGGAATATGGATGCACGGGATGATGTAGTATGGGTTGCCACTTCGATGGGCTTAAGCATGGCGAGAATTACGGGCTATGTTGATGATACGATCCTTTAATTAAGTGAAAAGCTGGAGCGGAGCAGAAGTCCCGACAAACATGTCGGGGTGCTCCGAGCGGTAGAGATTCCCGCGAAGCGAAAAGCTGGAGCGAGTGCGACAGTACTGACACTATATTATCAGATGTACTAAAAA
>PWLN01000071.1 GCA_003559375.1 Balneolaceae bacterium
CGGTGACTCTTTTCTGTTCTTCTTTGCCAAGTAACTTCTCTAAAATTGTACTATTGACCGCATAGTATGGATACTTTTTATAGGTGAATTCAATGAGCTTTTGTACCGATATATTGCCATACTCTTTTTCAAGCTCAATAAGCACCTGCCGATCCATTGGTGTTAACTCATTCAACCGGGACTTCTCTTCCGTACGAACCCATTTTTTCATCTGCATGCTTACCTGGCCGTATTTGATCATCGTAAGCAGGTCGGCATTGGCCTGAAAGGAGAAGCAGCCGTACTTGTAGGGCACAAAATCGAAAGCCGGGATTTCCTGTTTTTGTGAAAAGAGCATCAGCAGCTTTTGCAGCCGGGTTTTTTCCAGCTCATTGCCAAACATTTCTAACAACGAGAGCAGTATTTTTCTGCGGTAGTACATGGGAAATCTGTTGTTTACAGGTGTTTAATTATGTTGTGTCACCACGTAGCCTTTTTTCTGTATGATCAGGGTTTTGCCTGCAATCAAGAATTGCATCAATGAATACATCATCTTCTTCTAATTTATAATAAATGGCAAATGGAAACCGCTTTGATAACATGCAGTAGTAATCAAATTTGATTGGGTGAATACCTGAGTAGATCACTAATGAATCAATATCAGAATAAATTAAATCCAGAAAATAACTACCAAGGCCCGGAAGCTGTTTTTCATAAAAATGAAACCCATTTATTAAATCTCTCTTTGCCGGGCCAAGAATCCTAATGGTCATGAGATCTCTTTTCGAATCTCGTCTTTCGCTTTATTCCAATCTATGTACGTTTCCCGGCCTTCTTCCACTGCATTTTTTCGACGAGTAAGTTCAACTCTGTGCCAGGCCGGCGTTGAATAATCCGGAGATGTAGAAAGATCTGCCCACAGTTTTTCCATCAGATCGATTTTCTCGTTTATAGTCAGGTTTTCTATCGTAATTGGATTACTCATGATGTGTACAATTTAAAATTTCCAGGATTAATTGCAAGGCTTAAAATTTTAACCTATATGATCTACTTCTAGGTGGTTATGTAACAGAGTATTACTACCCGTATTTGATCATTGTTCTCTCTTTTTTTAACTATGATTCTCTCTGATTTTTCTGATTCACTATGATAATACTATATCACAGTACATCAGAGCAATCAGTTCAATCACAGTTTAACTATGATGTTCGCTGATTATAAGATGCACTATGATGAAAATAATCACAGTATATCAAATAAATCACATTCATCACAGTTCAGACACCGGGTTTAAACTTCTTATTTATCAATCGTTTAAAATCCAAACTTTTACTTCCAAAGTTGATAAGTAATCCAATTTCAAGATTATAGGCTTCAAGATAATTAATCGCTTGTGCCAGATGAACATCCTGCAATTCAATTAATGCTTTAAGTTCAACGCAAATAATCCCCTTTATAAGAAAATCGACACGGCGTGTACCTATTTGTACTCCCTTATAATTTACAGGCAACTCATATTCCCTGCTAAATGGCATATCACATTCCTTGAATTCAATTTCTAATGCTCGCTGGTAAATCACCTCCTGAAATCCGTTTCCAAGTGTATTGTGAACTTCCATAGCACAGCCGATAATTTCACCGGTCAATGCTGAATATTTATATTTCTCATTGATCATTACTCTCTCCTTTTAAACTATGATTTTCGCTGATTATTCTGATACACTATGATAATGCTATATCACAGTACATCAAAGCAATCAATTCAATCACAGTTAATCTATGATTTTCGCTGATTACCAAAAAAATCCTTCATAGTTAATCATAGCTCATCAGAAAAATCACAGTCTGCACTCTGAAATAAAGCCATTTCAAATCATCGATTTAACCATCCCAATTTATACTCATGGATGATAGAAAAACCCGATGTGATTCAAAAATTAAAAAGATCTTGCAAAGCAACCTGCCAGAGTGCCCCGGCAAGCCTGTCGGGGCTCCTGGCAGAGTTGCGGTGACATAGCAGAGAATTTATTTCAACCTCTTTTCCCAGTAACCCGGTTCTCTGCGAAGATGCATTACAGCTACAATAAAAACATGATCAGACTCTGAATCGTAATGATAAAGTACTCCGAAAGGAAAACGTTTTATCAATATCCGGCGGATTGAATCACTGACTTTGGTCCAGGATTCCGGATTTGCGAGAATTCGCGTAACTGATTTATGAACTTCCATCGAAAAATCAAGGCCAAGTTCTCTCTCTTTTTCTTCGTAATATTGAATAGCCTTGATGAATTCTTTTTCAGCTTCAGGATGGAAACTGTAGTTCATTCCGAATAAAGTCTATGAATTTTTTCAAACACTTCTTCTCCTGAAATGCCTTTCACCTTTCCGGTCTTTAATTCATTAAGGCGTTTTTCAGCAACCTCAATCCACTTTTTTTCTATCTCCTCATCTGCCGGATTCAGCGATTTTAATACGGAATCGGCAACTAATACCCGATCCTCAACAGGAAGGGATTCGATTTCTTCAATCAGCTTTTTCGTAGTAATGTCACTCATATATACTCCCTATTTGAGTTTTAGATATACATTCCATGAAATAACGGATTTAATACTGTTTTATTCAAGTATGTAACAAGCAACCTGCCAATAGCCCCGGCAAGCCTGTCGGGGCTCCTGGCAGAGTTGCGGCGACGTGCCCGCAAACCCTATCGCAAAATACTTCCCGCAAACCCACAATTCTGGCAGGACCTCACTCCGTTTCGGACTCTGCCAGGTTGTTTATTTTGCTGAATTACATGCTCTTCATTCACTTTCAGGAGGTTCTATCTGTTTGATTAAATACTGTACCCACAACTCGATATGCAGGTCTATCTTTTCTGCCCAGACCTGAATTTTTGTTGTGATCGAATCTTTGTCTCTGTTTTGGCCGATCATAACATGTTCCACTTTTTTACAGCTTACAGTTACAAGCATTGTTCAGTTGGTCATCAATAAACCCCCGCTTAAATAGAGCAGCGTGGTTTCGGTAAGTTTAATGCGAAATTCGGTCTCAGAAATCCTCAATCTGGCATCCTGCAGTGAGAGCTGGGCACTTCGAAGTTCCACACCTGTGATCAATCCCCGTTCGAATGAATCTTTTGCCCTTTCATAGTTCCGTTCGAAAACGGCGAGATTATCCTGCTCGGTGCGCAGGCGCTTTTCCAGGTGCAACAACTCCTGCCATGTGTTGTCGAACCGGGTGCGAAGCTGCTTTTCCGAATCATCGTAGCGTAACTGCTCCTGGCGCAGAGATGCCTTTGCATTTTGTGATGCAGTATGGTTCCGACCGCTGCTGAATATTGGAATTTTTACAGAGATTCCACCCATTACGCCAAACTGTTCCTGGGCTTCAAATAGGCCATCCGTAGCAGACTGATAGCTGTATCCGTACTGAACCCCGGCTGTTATAGCCGGCAAAAAGTCAGCCTTAGTGATTTTCTGCTCAATCATCGCCTGCTCTATCCTTCGTTCACGTACATTCAAGGCCGTATTGTTCTCATATAATGAA
>PWLN01000114.1 GCA_003559375.1 Balneolaceae bacterium
GCCCGGCCGAAACCGCAACTTGATGGCCGAAGTTGCGGCTGAAGCTGATGTATTTTATGCAGGGATTCTGCCCGGCCAGTTCTTTGATTTTTTGCAGGGTTGCATCGGTGCTGCCGTCGTTGATGAGGAGGATTTCGTAGGAGGTTGTGAATAGTGGGAGGATACGGATAAGCCTATCTGATAACTCGTTGATATTAACCTCTTCATTACAGAGGGGAATCACAATTGAAATGAATATCGAATTGGCCATAGAATGATTCCGGTCGGTCGTAACTATATAATTGTATTTTTAAGACCCGAGTTTAAACTGCCTGAATAAAACCTCCTATTCCATTTCAACAATCTCTAAACGCAGTTCTTGCTGAACTTCATGGCCACTGTTTAAATCGCGGGCCCGCCAAATCAGTTCATAGCGGCCTGGCTCTGGAACAGGTGTTTCAATCTCGAGGCTTTCGGCAAAGCGAGGCTGGTCATGGCTGAAATTCAGCGTCAATGAAAAGTCATGATGATCTCCCGTGCGATCCCAAAACAGAAACCGCGAAACCGGCAATAGTTCGTATTCAACCTCAAAGTTGGCAATTCCCTATTCATCCGGTTCCAGGTCATAGAGCTCGAAGTGTACGACAAGGTTTTCATTGGCCGGTATCCGGCGGTCGTTGGTAACAACAAAATCGAATAATGAATGATTGGTATTATCTGTTCGATTTATATATCCCAGAATCAGGTCGCCCATTAGCAGTCTGCCATCGCGATCCAGATGATCCTGCTGTGGTACTTCAAGCCGTCCCACACCCCGCACATCGTCCGGAAGCAGGCTCTCAAAACGGGGTGGAGAACCGGGATCCCGGTTTGTCAGCTCGGCGTAAAAGAGCTGTCTTGTCCCGGCAGAGACGAAAGGTACGGTGAAGACGGAGCTGCTCGGCGAATCTTCAAACGGGTCGATGATCAGTGCAGGGTGAATTTGCGACTGGCCGATTGTACGCCTGTGCCGGTCGCTTACCCTGAGTCCGTGTGTTAGTGCGTAGTGGCCCGGAAGCTCTTGCCCGCTCTCCGTCCAGCTCTCCTCACTCTGGTCCAGGATAAAAGCCGTTGTAAGACGGCTTTCCAGGAAGCTGAGCAAGAATGGGTTACCCTCTTCATCGATCAGCCGGTATTGGTAGACCTGAAGGGGAATGGATGGGACTGTTTTCTCCTCGGTGGAGATCTGCTCCGGGGCCGGACGAAGATTCAGGCGTGTGGTAACCTGATTCTGGAACCTGATCAACCGGCTGGCAAGGCTGGGTGGTACCTCAGGTCTTTTTCTTCTTAATACCTCATGATACATAGTCATAAAATAGGGATCCCGGTTAGCAAGCTGACTATAGTAAATTTCAAGAACAGTTCTCGCAGCAAGGCCAAAATACGCCCTGTTTGATGTAAACAGAGTATTCGGGAAAAGATCCTCCAGGGTGTGGAGCCTGTCAAACCCGCCGGCTGATCTAACACCGAAGAGCAGAACCAGGTTAAACATCATATCTTCGTTTGGTGAATCGTAGATCCAATATTCATAACGGTGAGGGGCATGGGCCCGAATGTGGAGAATATCGATAATGGCTCGGGAGGATATGTCAGGATTTCTTAAGGCGCGTCTTACGTCTGATTCATTCAATGAAAACATACCTTCCTCTTTGCGGTCCGGTTCACCGTACTTAACATAGTAGCGGCCCCTCGCATCGGTGCCATAAGGTGGCTCTGCCGCACGTGTGAAATGTTGTCTCGCATAAGCTATCCGCTCCCAATGTTCCAGAAGGCGCGGGTTATAGTTGCGGCCGGGGACCGGGTTCAACGACTGCCAGAAACCCCGCAGTTCGTCCAGCAGCAGCGGATTTCTATCATCAAGAAGCCTGGTCCAGTTCCTGAATTCTTCCTGGCCTTTCAAAGGCTCCAGCCTGGCCAGTTCCGCTTCCAGGGCATCGATATTCGGCCCGTTCATCTCTTGGTCCGAAAGCCCCCAATTGTAAATGGCTACGGCCATCGGGTAATACTCACTGAGTTGTTGTTCGGTTGCAAGGCGAATATATTCAACACCCAATTCCAATGATGGGATCTGCAATCTGCTTTGAGCCTCACTCCAGATGTTAAGTGCCTGTTCGTACTCCCCTGCAGCCTCGGCCTCACGGCCGAGTTCAAGCCAGTGTTTCGCATCCAGATTCACATCAGTTTGTAGTCCAAACTGCAATGATAATGCAAGCGTAATTAAAAGAGGAATAAATCCCATTCTGAAAACCTGACCGACATTCATAATCAAAGTGATAGAACTTTATGATTGATAAATATCAGCTATAGATTAATTTAATTATGATAACAATCTCATAAGATTTTGAATCTAATCATTATATGATTAAAAATTCATACGAAAATCAATATTTCTTTTGTGTTACGAACTGTAATTTTTTGAAAGTTTTGGATCTGGCTACAAGGTTTTGGGATGTAAATGATTTGCGAAAAACCGAAGAACCGATAAACCGATTGACCGATTTATAAACCTGTATTTACCTGACATCCCGTGATACAATAGTTGAACACTTCGCGGATCTATTTTGTCCGGACAATGGCGCATTCAATGTTTATCTATACTGATCCGGAAACAAATTGGATGAAATTTTCCCGGTTGATCACTTCAAAACTGGCATTGTTATATCCCCGGATCCATTTTTCCGGAGGTTTCCTCTTTCTATCTTTCCATTTTAATTCAAAACCAAAAAGCTTTCCGTCTCTCTGCTCAATCAAATCCAATTCAGCCCCTGAATATGTACGCCAAAACCAGGTTTTACCGTGAATGTTGTTATAATGACAGTATTTTTGACGTTCGATAAACAAAAAATTCTCCCACAGGTTTCCGATATCAGGCCTTATATCGATCGGGTTAAAATCTTCAATCAGTGCGTTTCTGATCCCAACATCTGTGAAGTAAATTTTATCCATCTTGCTGACCTCTTTCCTTGGATTTTTGCTGAGACCTGACAAGCGTTGAATAATAAATCCTTTCTCCAATAAATCGATGTACGAACTAACTGTTTCATGGCTTATGCCGAGTGTATTGGATAATTCATGAACAGAAACCAGGTTGCCGATTTGGTAGGCAAGCAACTGTAGAAGCTTATGAATTTTATCCGAATGTTTAATATTCGAAAGTTTGAGTACATCCTTGTAGAGATAAGATGATACCAGTTCCCGTAAATGCATTGTTTTGTTTTGCGCCCCCTGAATGGTCAGAATTTCAGGATACATCCCATACACAAGATACCGCGACAACCCGGTTTTGATGTCAAATACCGTATCGGTTTGCAATAATTCCTGAATAGAAACCGGATAGAGTTTATAGGTTAATGCACGGCCGGTTAAAGGCTCTCTGGTTTTATTGGCCAAATCGGGCGATGACGATCCGGTTGCTATCACTTTTACACCTGGCATTTCATCATAAATGATCTTAAGATTCATTCCTATTTCAGGAATATTTTGGCATTCATCAATGATCACAAGC
>PWLN01000166.1 GCA_003559375.1 Balneolaceae bacterium
CGGGATGAAAAGCTGGACGGAGCGACAGTCTCGATAAACATGTCGGGATGAAAAGCTGGAGCGATAGTGACAGTCCCGATAAAAGGCAGACGGCAAACGGAAGTTTCGTATTAACATTAATTATCCTGTTTTGAATATTGGATAGCATCTATTCATTCAGCAATTGCATGTTGCTTAAACCCGACGATTTTTTGTCAAATGTCAGAGTTATCATTTCTTTATTCAGGTTGATCTGATGGATGAGGCAATCAGGAAATTCAACGGTATTGTGTATATAATCTGAGAGGGCACTTCGAACAATTTCTGAATCAAATAGTTGGAATCCGTTGGATTCAAGCAGCATATCAACCACCGCCACAAAACTGTTTTTGGGGTAGTTATAAACTTTAGTTAAAACCCAATAAAGTTCAGTTAAAACAACCACATTAATGTAAAATACATGGCCTTTATCCAATAGAACCAATATTCTTTTTGCCTGTGACTCAACATCCCTTACAAGAAAACGCACAAGAATATTTGTAGCTGCCCCAATCAGATTCATGAAGGCCGGTATTTATTTAAAAAGTATTCCGCCACTCCTTCATCCATTTCGTGCACAGAAACCGGTTTTTGATTCTCCCGTTTCAGTATGCCATACAGGTCATGATAGGATCGTTTTTGGGGTGAAATAAGGATATCGCCATCCGGCAAAAGTTGAAAATCGATTTGATCGCCTTTTTTCAGGTTCAGTTGTTCCCTGATTTTTTTGGGAATCGTTACCTGTCCCTTTGATGTAATAGTGGATGTAGCCATTTCCTTACAATTCTTACGTTATGTAAGTAATTAAATAAATAAACCGGATATATCAAAAAGAGCTAAAACTTTTTTGAGCATTGATTCGTCTTATGCCTGTAGACAGAAATAACAATAAAAGCTCCGGGGTTATTGGATACGATAAAGGAAACGGAATTGCTGGTACAACGAGTGCAAAATGGTGATTTACCCGCTTTTTCTTTGCTGGTAAATCACTGGCAGGAGAAGATTCATCGTTTTGCATACCGTTTTTTATCGGATATGGATGATGCCAGCGAAATAACACAAAAGGCCTTTATCAAAGCGTTCGAGAAAATGGACACTCTGGATGATCCGGCAAAGTTTTCATCCTGGATCTATCGGGTTGCAAATAACCTTTGCCTGGACGAACTGAAACGTGCCGGCCGGCGAAAATCCGTTCCTATTGAAACATGGAATGGACAGGCTGATTCAGTAGAAACCCCATCCGGGAAACTTGAAACCAAAGAGTTAGGCGATGTGCTTCAAAAAGCACTACTGATGCTGCCAGATGAACAACGGGCAGTTGTTATTCTGAAAGAATATGAAGGATTAACCTTCCGCGAAATTGCCGAAATACTTGAACAGCCCGAAAATACCATTAAATCGAGGATGTACTACGGTTTAAAATCATTGCGGCGAATATTAAACAAATGGAATATCCAAATCGATTATTTATACCATGAATAATGAAGAAGCCCAAAACCGGATGATGGATTATCTCTACGATGAGATGAATCCGCAGCAAAAAAAAGAATTTGAAACATTCCTGCAAACCAGGCCTGAATTGCAAATGGAGCTGGAAGAACTGGCACAAACCCGGCAGTTTCTGCAGTCGGCGCAGTCTGAGATTCCGCCACATAAACTGGTGATTATGCCGTCATCAGAAAAGATAACCGGAACTCCACCGGTTCATAAGGAAAGTTCTTCAGCCTGGCGGCTGAATCAGGCAGTGAAAACGGTGTTTGCTGTTGCCGCTTCTATACTTATTGTAATGATTGGAGCTTCGATTAGTGATCTTAAAATGGGTAAAACGGAGGCGGGCTTTTATCTAACTTTTGGATCAGAACCGATTCAGCAGACTGACGGTATTAGCGAAGAGCACGTTTACGGACTTATTGAACAAATGAGGAATGAACAAACACTGCTGATTGCCGGAATGATGGAGCAGGTACAACAGCACCAAAATGAGCAGCTTACCGAGGTTCTGAATGTTCTCGGAGCCTATTATGACCGGCGCCGTGAGCAGGATTTAATGATGATTGCAGACGGCTTGAACCATCTTGAAGAACAGACAAACTACAGGTTAACCCGCACCAATGAAACCCTGGGAAACCTGATTTATGCATTAAGTAACCCCCAATAAAATATATGCCATGAAAGTAAATTCAATCCTGATCATTCTTATTTTGATACCCTGTTTTGTGCAGGCGCAGAGTGAACCATTACAAAGGGAAATCAGAATCGCTGAGGGAATCCTTCAGGAACTGTTTGCAGGTGAACAGGCGAGCGGCCATTCTATCATTGGTGTCAGAAGCAGCCGGGTTGTCAGTGATTACATACCCGGATACGGAATTCACTTCCAGATCGGTGAAAGTTTTTGGTGGTCAGGTCCGTTACAGTTATCACGTGAAATACGCGTAATACAACGTGATGGCAGCCATATAAGTGATCGTCCCGATAAGAATAGTGATGAAACTTCTGAGGAAAGAAAGCAGGTAACAGAACAAAAAATGATCGAATATTTTACCCGGTATGCGCCGCAGCTCCAAAATCTGCCGGATAATGAATTTGTTAGAATTTCAACCGGATTGCGCCCACAACAACATATCTTCATTATCTCATCATCAGGAGAAAGAAGGGGACAATCTATTCCAATGGTTACCAAATGGGTTCAAAAACAAGAATTACGACGATTCAGAGAAGGATCCATAACCGAGCAGCAGCTTATCCAAAGAATTCAAACTGCCGACTTAACTGAAACCCCCGAAACACGCGACTTCAATATCTTTAAAACCATCCTTGATACAGCGACAAACAATGCCGGACTGGAATATCTTCGATTTCAAAGTGCACCATACACCTACCTGCCAGGTTTTGGCGTTCAGTTCCATCTGAATGCTTCACAAAGAGGAGCAACTTTTATTGGAATGGACTTTGAACCTCCGGTTATCCAAAATCTGAATTTCGATTTTGACACCACAAAAAATCTGGGTCTTGCTATCGATATTCAAAGAAAAGTAACGGGCTCAAACCCCGAGAGGCTTTCCTTTCATGCCGATTCATTGAGATGGATGGCAGGTAGGTCACTCGATTCCCTCCGTATTGTGATGGACGACCTGGCTGTTTCACTCAGCAATGCATTTCCAAAAGATGCGGGCCAGCCTGAAGATGGTGTGCTGACAAGCGAAAAAGAAAAAATATATGACGAAATTATTCAAACCATAAAAGAGTATGGCCCTACATTATCATCACTGCCGGATGGTGAATTTTTGAATGTTGCCATTACATGGCCATCCCGCAGCAACGAACTGCCCCAAAGAACCTATATAAGAATTAAAAAACAGGACCTGATGGCCGGTAGAAATCCGGAAATTCAGGAAATTATTAGAGAATAATAAAGGAGTTACCCCATTTTTTTAGATCATCACCCCACCATTTTCTTCATACTTTTGTCTTGATACAAAAGTATCAAAAAATCAAGGCGGTGAA
>PWLN01000220.1 GCA_003559375.1 Balneolaceae bacterium
ATGTCAAAACCTGCATCACCAAGATCAAAATTCATGTTTTCAATTTCATCAGCAGTGAATGTTGATGTTGCTGAATGTCCAACATAGCCCGATTTGGTAGCTCTCAGTTCCCAGATACCCCGCGGTATGCCGGGCAAAACATACGTACCGTCTGATCCGGACGTGGTATAAATATCATCTCTGCCCGCCACCCTGATGGTGGCTTCTTCGAGGGGCTGGCCATTTGCTGTTATGGTACCGGTTGCACGGCCGCCAAGTTGCATGGTGAGCTGCAGTTCGGTAATCTCACCATCATCTGTAACGGTAGCTTCTGTCAGTTTGGAAACAAAGTTTGTTGCCGGAGAAGCTATTAGCTGTACCGGAATTGTTCCTGCTGGTGCTTCATTAAAAAAGATTGTACCCTCCTGATCGGTTACGCCTGAGGTTTCAGGGCCTGCCCATACATTGACCCCCGGGATAAATCCGCCATTTTCATCAGACACAATAACCCTCAGCCTGCCAACAGCCCGGTTCATAATCACTATACCAATATCAGTTACACCACCCAAAACTCCCTCATCGCCCATTAGATCGAGGAAATTTGCTGCCAGGCCATCCTCATTAAATCCGGCTCCCGATAGGTTGTATCCCACAGACTGCCCATCTTCTATGAATGAATCAGTTTGCTCTATGGAAGTTGCCCATGACTGAATGGCCTGCATAAATTCATCAGATTCCGTATCGAATATTGGCCAATCTGATGCACTGCCATCATCCTCAATTTCTAAAATGATTTCTCTTTCTTTATCACGATGCCCAATTTTTCTGAATGTCAATACATGGGTACCTGCTGTGTTCGCGGTAACAAACCGGCCATCATCAAGAGAAAAAACCGGATTGCCGCCATCCTGCCATTGAAGTATAGCCTTTGGAACCGGAGCTCCATCATCGTTCATCACTCTGCCCACCACAGTAATCAGTGCTGGTTCAATCTGAATTTCGCGCTCAATGGTTTGCCCATAGCTGGTTATAAGCAACTCTTCCCGATAAGTAGAAACTCTTTGTCCGCTAACTTCCAGGATATATGGCGTGCTGCTGGTATCAATATCTGAAATAATAAAACGGCCGACCTCATTGGTTAGAGTGGAGTAACCTGATCCTGCCGGTGAGCCTTCAGCGGTTAAAGTCACTATCATTTCACCATTAGGTGGTTGCTGGGTATCTCTGCGCACAACTCGACCCATTACCACTGGTGGTGCCTGATGCAGTTCGTAGGTTGTTTCAAGTGTGCTGATTTCTGTGAGACTTACAGGTGGATCAGCGGTAAGAAAAACGGTTTGTGTTTGATATCCTGGTGCTGAAATGCGCACAGTATACCTATCCAGAAATCCTTTTTTGAAAGGAAATATACGCGTGGCTATTTCATTGTTTGCCACCTCAGCTACTTTTACATGGGGGCCAAAATCCAAAAACACCTCTCTGCCTCTCTCTTCATCGGGCAGTGGTGCACCTTCGTGCCGTAATGAAGGATACGTACCATACCAATCACGCTGTCTGAAAATCTCGACTAAAGCGTTAGAAAGTTCTGCACCAGTTACTGCGCTAATAACATTGGGTTTTAGCCTGTATGTCAAAGCTGTACCTGTTATGGTACCTGCACTATGGTTTGATGGTGAATTAAGACGTACCGGGACCATTGTGGTATCCGGAAATGCAAAATGGGTGGAATTCACAACTATTTGCACAAATACCATGTTTTCAATTGCCGGTACAGATAGTTGTATTCCGGCCATCTGATCAGGTATGTTCAAATTTTCCATCTGTGGTAAGCCCAATCCGGTTCCGCTCTGTTCGGGCTCTGTATTACCCCGGGCAAGCATGTATAGAGTGGAGGGAATAAACTCCAGTTCAAACCTTCCTTCACTGTCTGTTGTACCGTTGGCTATTACCTGGGGATAATTGCTATTCTCCGATTGATAGAGTGCAACAACTGAAGCTCCTTCGTATGGGTACGTCGTCAGGTTATTAGCCGCTTCCTGCAAAAGGCTGTTCAACTGTGCAGAGACTTTACCCACCTCAACCGATGAAGAACTGCCGCCACCAAAAACCATCACTTCGTGCTCTCCAGAAATGGATATGCCTTCATTTTCATCATCCCTTAAGTAATTAGGGTCGTAACCGGATGCATAGATATCTGTATTTGAGGTTGTAGATAAAAAGAGATCAGGCTCTACACCAAATGGTTCATTGCCTGTAGTGCCATCTGCCGGCCTGAACGTCCAGTTTACCTGTCCGCTGATCCTGGTTTTTGCCATTTCCAGATCAGGGGCATCCGGCAGTAAACGGTCACCAATTAACGGGGTGCTATCATCATCCTCATCCGGATCACTGCCAAATGTGAATACATATACATTGCTTCTGCCATCATTATTAAAAGGCATTTCTCCTGCGGCATCTCTTGCAGTAACCTGCCATGCATACATTTGTCCTCTTTCAAGAGGTAAATAATCAGGTGTGTAAGGAAGTATTGTACGCCCTGTGATTGTTATAAATGTATGCTCACGATTGCTGACTATTGCATCACCAGGGTTCTGCCCCCGGTGTAATTCAACCAGTAAAAAATCATACTCTACAACTACTCCGGGTGGCGCTATTACCGACGACCATGAGAAGACCGGTACGGGAACATGCTGTACTGAATAATTTACAGGTGCATAAAGCTGTGGCGGCTGAGGTACAAGTACTGTAAAGACGGAAATTCCAGGTGCCCCCATTGGTGCGCCGGTTGCCGCATTTATGGGTTCAATTGTTAGAGTGTAAGTACCTTCCGGAAAAGCACCGGTTTGAAAAGCCTGTCTGATTCTGTTTGAGGGTAACCTGTTAAGAACGTTTGAAAGTGTTGTACTGAAAAACACCTCATCCGGAAATGGAGTAAGGCTGTTGATTCCTGAACGGAGCTCTCTGGTGTCAGACAGCTCATCAACAAGAACTTCACCGCCAAGTGACAGTCGAACCCTGAATTGCACAATTACATCAATACTGCCCGAAACGTTAGCCAATACCCCATAGTTGCCGTTGTATACGTTACTCTCAAAATCGCTGATGTAGGGGGTTGGCAGGATTGGGCTGATACCCGATATGGTAACCTGTACTGTCGATTGGCTGGCTGCAGATACCGGTGCAATAAGGGATACCAAACAGCCCAGCAGGCTTACACACACAATTTCCATTATTCGTCTGGTCATCTTCATCATATTTACTCTGTTTAAAATCTTTGCTGAAACCGCAATCTCGCTTCAAGCTCTGAAAACTCCAACCCGTCACCCTGACGCATTGAATTGTTATTTGAGCGCAGGTTAAACTGAAAGCGTGAGTTCGATGTAAGCCGGTAAGTTGCTGTGAAATTCCCGTTTAACTGAGCACTCTCTGTCACTATCCTATCAAAGACCGTTTCGCTCTCAATGCGGTTCATATTCAGGGACAGCGTCAAGTTGGTATTCAGCCTTCCCTCCAGTAGAGCATAGCCTCCACCCAGTGAAGCCCCTATTGTTGTAAACTTGCTCCCGGGTGACTCACCTGTTACGTAGTTTACAGAACTGTTAACCGACAACCCACCGGCAAAGCTCACTCCGTGGCTGATCGCACCGGTTATTGTGTGAGACTTATTGACACTCATACCTTGTGCAGTTAAAAAACTCACATCGATATCCTGATAGATACCCGACACAGAGATATTGTGAGAGGCCGAGCCTCGGTAAAACACAATGCTTGGAAACAACTGGAAAATTTGTGAAACCTGTTCATGATCGCGTTGCCCTGCGGGAATATCTTCGGATTCGGTGTAGGTTTGAAAACGCGTATAGCCTCCGCCAAGCGTAAATACTTCGCTGAGTCTGGCGATGATGTTCCCACCAATATTGGTACGCTTTTGTGTGGACAAGCGGGTGCCCAGAAGGTTATCTTCACTGAGCGTCAGTGAAGCATCCATATTCAGACGCCCATTTAAAAAGTTAAACCGGGGTGCAAGTGAAATTGTTTGCTGATCGTCGCGTAGTTGCCGTATAGCGATACTTTCAAATCCGGGCATAATGCGTTCGAAGTCGGCCCTGAGAGAAAAATAATCGAGCGTGAGCAGGCCATGAGCCTTGCCTGCATAGCTAATACGGGTACTGTTGCGCGGAGTAAATAAATCAATCAAAAATCCTGGAACATCCGAATCCTCAACGGTAATGAGCGGGCTGTTTTGGTCGCGGGTAAAGGCCGATACAGTTGCTTCTGCACCAAACTTCAATAGTTCATCAAACAGAGAGAGCTGAAAACGCGGGGTAAGCCCATAGTTCTCAGCGGCCATGATTTGCGTTCCAACAAGACCTTCGTTGAGTGAGGCACGAAGGAGATCTGGCAAAGAACTCTGAAGGTCGTGGCCATAAAACCCTGAAAGGCCAATATTCGTGGTAGCAGGATTTCCTGCACCAAATGCAAAGGCATATAACCAGCGTTCATAGGCCAGCGGTCGCGGACGATCCGGATCAATTTCCGAAACAGCCCGGTTGATGCGCCCGGCACTGGCATGCAAAAAAACTCCACCAGGAGTCAATCGCAGCTCTCCGCCGCGAATTTTAGTGCCTCTAACACCATACTCAGAGTAGTTTGGTGTAACATCCCCGGCTGACAATGCTATCCACCTCCAGCTGCCATTGAAGGCAATCCGGTTCATATTTTGGCGGAATCGATTGTCGTCGGTATTATAGTAAACATCAATCCCGGAGCTGAATCCCATAAAGGAATACTGAAGATTTCCATCCAGAATACCGCTTAAGGGCTCTCGTCGATTAAATTCCGCAGTGGTAGTATAAGCATTTGTCTGAAGGCTGATATTCCCATCAAGGGTATAAGGCACTATGTCCGTATCACCGATCGTGTGCTGGCCAGTAACATTCTGGCATGAGCAAAGCAGTATCCCGATTAGAAGTGTAAGGAAGTAGGTTATAAATGTTATGGAGTTCACAAAAAAAATTCCAAAAATTTTTGGTTACTCTTGTTTTTCACAGCTTTACTAAACATATTCATGTGTGTTAAAAACAAATCCATAGCTACATCCGGATTTGTTGTGTACAAGCTATCTGATCACTTGATGGAAAGCTTACTATTTCCGCCAAACAGATTCATTTGGTACTGACTGCAGTTTTAGATGCGTAAAAAAAAAGAACTCTGTTTCATAGGGTTTTAAAAAAAAATTCAGAAACAGTTCAATCAATAGAAGTAAAAGCATAGAGCAGGTTATTGCGTAAAGGTATGAATAACAACTATGATATTACCCAACTGCTTATTTCCATTAGTGATGGAGATCCGCTTGCCTACAACAAGCTGTTCCCTTTGGTATATGATGAGCTCAAAAATATTGCCCATAATCAATTATCAAGTGAGTATTCAGAACATACACTGAGTAAAACCGAGCTTGTACATGAAATTTTTCTTAAACTGATTGACCAATCGAGAATCAATTTCAACAACCGTGCCCATTTTTATGCAATTGCAGCCCGATGCATGCGACAGCTGCTCGTAGATTACGCGAGAAAGAAAAATGCTGAAAAGCGGGGAGGAGGCCAAAAAGAACTCTCACTTGATGATCTTAAACACAATATATATAAGCACGCAGAACAAATTCTTGATTTGGATACCCATCTCAATACATTAAGCAAACTGGACGAACGATTATCCAAAATCGTTGAACTGCGATTTTTTGCCGGCCTTAGTATAGAGCATACTGCAGAGATTTTACAAATATCGGTAAGCACCGCGAATAGAGAGTGGGTAAAAGCTCGTGCCTGGTTGTATCAGCAGTTAAAGAAGTAGTGTTAGTTATTATTAAACCATACGCTTTCATTCAGCATTACTGAATAACTCAAAATCCATGAACATATGGATCATAAACGCTGGCAGCAGATTAAAACGATTACAGATCTTGCACTTGCTGAAACATCAGAAGATACCCGTCTTCAGATTATCCATACATATTGTGGTGATGACCTGGAACTTCAGAAGGAGGTAATCGATTTTCTGAAATCCATTAATGATTCACATTCTCTATGGGACGAGATGTTCGAATCTAACAAAGTCCTCTCCGAGTACATGTCACGCGATAATTCCCTGAATAATTGGTTGAACGAACTACTCATCAACCGCCCCGATGATGATACTTTATTAAAAAAAATCGGTCCCTATGATATCAAAAAGCATATTGGAAGCGGCGGAATGGGTGAAGTTTTTCTTGCTGGACGAACTGACGGCCAATTTCATCAACACGTTGCCCTTAAACTAATCCGAACCGGAATTGGCCATGGTGAGCAGACCAGGCTTTTTTTGAGAGAACGCCGGATACTATCCTCGCTGAACCATCCAAATATTGCTCGATTGCTCGATGGCGGGGTTGCAGAAGAAGGATGGCCCTATTACGTTATGGAATATGTAGATGGGATACCCATAACCGAATATTGTGAACAACATAACTGCACACTTCTTGAGCGCCTCAATCTGTTTTCCCAGGTTTGTAAAGCGGTTCAGCATGCACACGCAAACTTCATCGTACATCGCGACATTAAACCCGACAATCTTCTTGTTGACCAGCAAGGTATTGTAAAAGTCCTGGACTTTGGCATCGCAAAATTACTGGATGCAGATCAACTTAGTAACCAAACTTTATTTCAGACAGGCAAATCGCACAGGCCGTTGTCTCTGAGTTTCTGTGCACCCGAACAGCTTACCCTTGAACCAATCACAACTGCAACAGATGTCTACTCTCTCGGTTTATTGTTTTACGATTTGATAACCGGTAATCGGGCATATGATCTTAAAGGAAAAACATGGAGAGAAGCTGAAGCAATTATCAGAGAAAAAATTCCTGCAAAACCAAGTACTGCTACAATCGTTTGGAAACAAAGATTGAAAGGAGATCTTGATGCTATATGCATGAAAGCCCTCAATAAAGATCCTGTCGAGCGCTATACCACGGTTGAGGAAATGCATAACGATCTTGTCCGATATCAATCCGGACAGCCGGTTCATGCCCGAAGGGCTACACAAGGTTATCGCATCCGCAAGTTTATTAAACGCCACAAAACAGGCACCAGCCTGTTTGCCCTGTTTTTTATTATTATCACCGTATTTATTTCTCTCCTGCTTCATCAGCAACAACTAACTCAACATGAGCGTGACCTTGCCATGCAATCTGCATTAAAAGCAGAACTCGAAGCTGCAAAAGCAAGTGAAGTGTCAGGGTTCCTCACCAATCTTTTCAGGGCTGCAGACCCGGTTGAGGCAATGGGTAATGATATTACCGCTTTAGAACTGCTCGAAAAGGGTGTTATTGAACTGCAAACAAAAGAAGAAACGCTTGTTACGGCAGAACTTGCCCATGTTCTTGGTAATGTATTTTTCAGCCTTGGACAGTATCATCAAGCCGAGGAACTTCTTGAAAAAGCCCTCGCTATCCGCATTGAACAATCTGACTATGATGTAGAAATCTCCAAATCCCTGTCTGATCTTGGACTTGTATTAAGTGCCCTTGATAAACTGGACAATGCGCTTGAAGCGTACCAACAGGCACTTGAAATAGTTGTGAATAGAGGCGGTACAGAAACTGAAGAAGCTGCTTTGCTTTATCATAATATGTCGTCGGTTTTGAACAAAATGAGCAGATTTGATGAGGCAGAACAAGCCATCCGAGATGCTATCCATGCGCGATTAAAGTTTCAAGGAGAACAATCCGTTGAAGTTGCTTCAAGCCTTCACGCTCTTGGGGTTTTACTATATAACAGGAGCAGGTATTCCGATGCGATAAAAGTATTTGAGGATGCCCTGTTTATTCGAAATAAACTCCTTGGTGAAGATCATCCTCACACCCTTTTTACTCTTGGCGGGGTTGCAGGCTCCAAAACTGCAATGGGTGATTTTGAAGCTGCTGAAGAATCTTACAGAAGGATTTTAGATATTCGCAGGAGAATACTTGGAGAGCAGCATCCTGATGTGGGAAATACACTTTACCAGATCGGAATAACCCATTGGCAGCGTAATAATGTCGAAGAAGCGGAAAAGTGGTGGATAAAAGCTTATGACATTCGGCGGCAAAGCCTCGGGCGTGAACATTCAAGTGTAGCTCAAACACTGAATGCACTTGCTGCTGCTTCAAGAAGTCAGAATAATCTTCAGAAATCTGTTGAGCTGCTTGCAGAAGCTGAACAAATTTATCGTTCAATTCATGGAGATAAACACAGACAGGTAGCACTTATTATTCATAATATTGCGAAAACTCATGCAGATCTGGGTAATTATGATGATTCAGAGAAAATGTACCGGGAGGCACTTGAAATGAGAGTCGGGCTGTTAGGAGAACAACATGACGAGGTTTCAAGCACATTAAGAGAGCTTGCCGATCTGTTTATGATAATGGAACGATGGAGCGATGCAGAAATTTATGCAAAACGTTCACTCGCTATAGAGGAAGAAATGTATGAAGAAGGCCATCCATCTTTAATGGCTTCCAGAGATTTGCTTGACAGAATTGGTATGTTAAAACCAAATTAAAACTTCAGTTAATACAGACAGTTAAACCTGTCTGGTATTTAATTCAATTTTTTTACGCATCTAATAAACGAATCGGATGCTTATGGAAAAAATTCGCTGGCAGCAAATCATAACGATTACGGATCTTGCACTTGCTGAAACCTCGGAAGATAACCGCCTGCAGGTCATACGTACCCATTGCGGTGATGACATGGAACTTCAGAAAGAGGTAATTGCATTTTTGAAATCTATCAATGAATCAGATTCACTGTGGAATGAATTATCCGAATCGAACAAGATCCTATCCGAACACATGGTTCGGGATGATTCCCTGAATAACTGGCTGGCAGGCTTGCACATCAAAAGCCCGGATGATGGTACTGTTTTATTAAAAAAAATCGGTCTCTATGATATCAAAAAGCATATCGGAAGTGGCGGGATGGGTGAAGTCTTTCTTGCAGGACGAACAGATGGTGACTTTCATCAAAATGTAGCCCTGAAACTTATCAGGGCTGGGATCGAAACAACGGAACAAACCCGGCTTTTTCTCAGAGAACGGAAGATTTTATCATCACTGAATCACCCGAATATTGCCCGCTTACTGGATGGCGGGGTTGCTGAAGACGGACGTCCTTACTATGTGATGGAATTTGTGGACGGGCTTCCCATTACCGAATATTGCAATCAACATGGTTTAATACTAACCGAGCGCCTCACTCTGTTTATCCAGGTTTGTAAAGCAGTGCAGTATGCACACTCAAACTTCATTGTACACCGCGATATTAAACCCGACAACCTGCTTGTGAACCGGCAAGGTATTGTAAAAGTGCTTGATTTTGGTATCGCAAAAATGCTGATTGACCATCAGCTTACGGATCAGACAATGTTGCAGACAAGAGAACATCAACGAAAAATGAGTCTCAGTTTTGCCGCTCCGGAACAGATCACCCTTGATCCTGTAACTACAGCTACTGATGTATATGCTCTTGGTTTACTTCTTTATGAATTGTTAACAAATGAACGCGCCTTCAATTTAAAAGGAAAAACACTCAGAGAAGCCGAATATATTATTCGTCATATTGAACCGGAAAAGCCAAGCTCTGTAGCTTCAAAATTCACTCTTCACTTAAAAGGTGACCTTGATGCCATTGTTTTAAAAACTCTCAGAAAGGAACCTTCCGAAAGGTACGGATCGGCAAAGGAGCTTCTCGATGATGTGGAAAGATACCTGTTTGGACAGCCAATTAAAGCAAGGCCAGCCTCTAAAGGATACTATATACAAAAATTCATCCGCAGAAATAAATTGGTTTCTGCTCTTGCAGCAATCCTCATCCTGATTATCACCAGCTCTGTTCTGCTCCTGCTTCACCAACAGGCAATCACGATGTTGGAGCGCGATAAAGCGATTCTTGAAGCACAAAAATCAGAACAGTTAACCAGTTTCCTTGTTCAGTTATACCAGGCAAATGATCCTGAAGTAACTCGGGGCCAAACTCTGACCGCACGTGACTTGTTAGATCAAGGTGCACATCAGGTTCAAAATGCCTTTCTTGAAACCCCGGTTCTCAGGGCCGAAATGCTCACACTGCTGGGAAATTTATATCGGGAAATCGGAGAGTTTGAACGCTCCTATCCGATACTCAGGGAGGCACTTTCCCTTTCCGGTGAGCTGGATAACACTGAGCTTCGTGTAAATGCATTAAGTGCATTGGGTTCACTTCATCTTATGACAGGGCAGCATCAGGATGCTCTTATTCACCTCGAAGAAGCCGAAAGCTTACTTTACGAATCTGGTTTGGTTCCCGGAACCAAGCACGCAACAGTGAATGAACGATTGATTCTTACTCTCTTCAGAAATGGCAGATTACATGATGCCCTGGAAAGAGCCGAAGAGGTCATACAAACCGCCCGATATCATCCTGAATTGCCTTCCATCGCTAAGTTCGATTACCTGCTAACTTTTGGAAATGCAATGAGCCTGTTTCCATGGCACCTTGAACAGGCAGAGGAGGCACTAACACAAGCCATGAATATCAATCTTGGTGAATTTGAAACCCCGGGAAGGCTCCTCAGTCTTCACAGCAGATTATTGAATGTTGTTGGAAGAAGGGGAGATCTTCAAAGTGCACAATGGCATGGCAGAGAGGCTGTACTTTTAACCGAACAGGTTTACCCTGAAGGCCATATCAGAAGGGCAGAAGCCCTTCTTGGATTGTCTATGTCTCTGTTTTATCTAGGCTATCTTGAAGAAGCTGAAGAGATATTGAATCAGGCACTGATTATTGTTCAGGAAAAAGATCCTGAAGGAAATTTATATCTCTCATCCTCTGTGCGTCATTATCTTGGACTCGTTCTGAGATATCTGGAACGATTTGATGAAGCAGAAGCACACCTGAAGGATTCACTGTTTTTAACTGAAAAACAGTTTGGAAGACGTGATTTCCGTTACGCCGGTGTTGCAGCAAGTACAGGGGATGTTTTACGGCATAATGGCAATCAGGAAGAAGGCATCCGTCTACTAAATTATGCTGCAGAACTCAGAAATCAATTACAATCAGATATAAACAATCCGATTCGCGCCGGAAGCCTTGATTTGTTGATTATAGTGATAGCTGATTTTTTAATCGATTCCGGACAGGCTGAACTTGCCGTTGAGATAACCGCCAATGCACTCAATCATCTCAACCAGATTCAATTTAATGCCCCATGCTGGATGCTTGTAATTCAAAGCAGAAAGGGGAAAGCATTGCATAAGGCCGGCCAATTTGATGAAGCCAGACAACTCTTTCAGGAAGCTGTTGAAATGGGAACAGAGGCTGGCGATAATGCCGGAATCGGTTTTGCTTTTTTATATGAAGCTTACGCAAACTTTATCGCAGACACTGATCACCCGGAATTCACATCAGTAATCCATGATGCAATCCAGGTGCATGAAAGAATGTTTGGAAATTCACATCCTTCAACTCAGAGATTACAGTACAAAAAGACGAACCGGATGCAATAAGAGTCGGATTGGAATAACTACATGGTTACATATATAAATAAGGTTTCCAGTGTTCCTGAACGCCATTCATCAGATTTTGAAAGAATGTGATATGAATAGGCCTGTATGGTTTCACTTTTAGAGGCATACCTGCCTCTTCAGGCGTACGGTTGCCTTTTCTCACATTACAGGTATTACATGCAGTAACCAGGTTTTCCCAGCTGTCGCGCCCTCCCCTGCTTTTTGGCATCACATGGTCGAGGGTCAGGTCTGACTTCGTAGCGCAATATTGGCACATATTCCGGTCTCGCTTCATGATATTTCTACGGGAAAGTACAATTTTTGCATAGGGCAGCCGAATATACCTTCTCAGGCGAATAACAGATGGATATGAGAACTCTTCATGAATTGTACGAATAACTCTGTCCGGATCATCGTGCAATAATTCAGCTTTCTGTAAAAATACAAGTTTTACTGACCTCTGAACTGAGCAGATACTGATGGGCTGGTAGTCCTGATTGAGTACTAATACATCGGTATTCATGAACAATTTGTTAGTTTTTCCGCTTTACTGTAAATGATTAAAAAATAATCCTGAATTATGGGCTATTTTGATGAGAAATTCAAATAAAAAGATACATTTCCCGAGCCATGGATGCCATCAGGCTAATTAACGTAAATCAGGCAATTAATCATATATCTTATTACAACTTGGAGCACACTTAACAAAAATTTAATCGTAACCCATCATCAATCTGATTTGTCCAGTTTATAGGGGTTCGGTACACCAGTCTGATGTGCGATACACGATGTGTGTTCTGTGTTGTGCGAAATGAATGTCCAGCATTCAGCATTCAGAAAATCTAATCTGATTAGAAAAATGATGCCATATACACATCCAAAAAAAGAAGAAAAAAAAGTTTTTTTCCTTGAGTAAAAAGCCTGTATTTTGGAAAAAAATTTCACAGATAGGCCTTTATCCATTTAAACAAGCGCTTCCATTTTTTGAACGATCTATGAGCAATAAAAAAAATGTTTACCACACATCTATTTATAAAGAGCCCGGACCAAAACTTGATAAAGATTCGCCCTTCGAGTCTATGATGGAGCGTTTCCGCTTCGCAGCTGAAATTCTTGAACTCGATGAAGGTTTATTCAAATATCTTGCCAGTCCGGTAAAACAGGTTATCGTTTCCATACCGGTTATTATGGACAACGGCGACCTCGAAGTATTTGAAGGCTACAGGGTTATTCATGATAATGTGCTTGGCCCTTCTAAAGGAGGAATACGTTATTCACCTGATGTACATATCGATGAAGTAAAAGCACTTGCAGCCTGGATGACCTGGAAATGTGCTGTTGTAAATGTTCCATTTGGCGGCGCCAAAGGAGGAATACGGTGTAACCCGAAGGAACTTTCTAAAGGTGAGCTTGAACGTTTAACCCGCAGATACACAGCAAACCTGCTTGAAGTATTTGGCCCCGATCGCGACATCCCGGCACCTGACATGAACACCAATGAACAGGTTATGGCCTGGATCATGGACACATACAGCATGAACTCTCTTCGCACCGAGACAGCCGTTGTTACCGGTAAGCCGGTTATTCTTGGCGGTTCTCAGGGCAGAAAAGAGGCTACAGGAAGAGGCCTTGTAACAGTTGTACTTGCCGGCCTGAGCAAACTTGGCCTGATGCCTAATAAAGTTACAGTTGCAGTTCAGGGGTTTGGAAATGTAGGATCCGTTTCTGCTGACCTGATGTATGAACAAGGCGCCACAGTGATTGCAATCAGTGATGTCTCGGGTGGTTATTACAATAAAAACGGAATCGACATTCCCGAAGCCATTCAGTATCTCAGAAACAATGGCATGAGCCTCACCGGATTCCCGGGAGCTGAACCAATCTCAAATGAAGAACTGTTGCAGCTCGATTGTGATGTACTGATCCCAGCTGCTAAGGAAGATCAGATCAGCAGATCAAATTCCGATAAGATTAAAGCAAAAATTATTGCTGAAGGTGCCAACGGCCC
>PWLN01000388.1 GCA_003559375.1 Balneolaceae bacterium
AAATTCCATATAGTCGGCATTTGCATTCGATGCGATGATATTATTGTACAAAACCAGGTTATTGCTTCTTTTGGAATTGTCAATACCGAAATTATCATTGTAAGAAAAAATACTGTTCAAAATTTCGACTCTTGTTGAGCTTTCCAGCATAATTCCACTGCCGCCAAAAGAACCAAAAGGGTTATGTTTTTGGTTAAACACACTGATATTATTTTCAAATTTGTAATAGGGTATTTCAGAGCCGGTAAAACTTGTGCCAAGCCTGAATCCGGAACCGGTGTTATTAGCTGCAACATTATTGCGTATCGTAAATTCTGCAGATTTTCCGCCAAAAAAGCTGAATACACCTTCTGTTGGCGCAAAGTTTATTGCGATGTTATTTTGAACGATAACCGTTGAATTTACACCTGTTCGTATCGTTAACGCACCACTCTCCGGGGTCGGAGTACGGCTTGGAGTGCCCTGGCGTACAATCAGTGATTCAGTTGAATCGGAATAATAGTTACGCGGGCCATTATCGAAAATGATTCCATCAACAATAATGGTATGTTCTGTAGGCTCACCTCTTGCCTCTTTCAACCGGGTTGCAAAATTACTGGTATCTATCGTAAGCCTTGTCTGAGTTTCAAAATTATTACTGTTATGTATTCCGGTAAAAACGGTTTGATATTGGCCCCACGGATCACGTTCAGTAAAATCAGGGCTGAATCCTCCAATCACACTTACCGGAATCTCAATCGTATCCACGCCGCGATCGCCTCTGCCGGTGTAGGTTCCTCCAGCGATGCAAACCACATCACCCGGTTCAAGGTTGCTAATGATATTCCCAAGATCCCGCGCCGGGCGTTCGAGTGTAGCAACCCTCCCACTGCCACTTTCATCATGTACAAATTTTGTACAACTATCCCTTATCGATTGTGCACTTGATTCTGTATGTGTAATCAATAATAAAGTGAAAATGATGAACAGGTTGAATACTAAGAAAACTTTCATGGATGTTATGCTATGGTTTACAATTCAAAAGGGAAAACAGAAATCATGCCTCTGTTTTCCACCATTTGTTGGCTCTAAACCATAAATGCGTCAATTACCCATGAAGTACGACATCCTTTGATAAATTAATCAGCGTGTCATTTTAGTAATGTAAATTTTCTCGAAACCACGGCATCACCCGTCGACAGCCTGTACACATACACACCACTCGACAAACCGCTCGCATCAAAAACAACCCTGTGATTTCCTGCCTGAACAGTATCATTGATGAGGGTAGCTACATGACGGCCTGTCATATCATACACTGCAAGGGACACGAAACCCGTTTTTATGAGCCCATACTGAATCACTGTTGTGGGGTTGAACGGATTAGGAAAGTTCTGGTGAAGTTGAATCGTATCAGGTAAATTATTTTGGCTTATTTCATTGTCTGGAGAATGCACCTTCAGTAAAAAACGCGAATCAGAGCTTGCTTTAGTTTTTTTAGGAGAAAAAGAGTGAATGAATGCGAGTCCGTCCTGGCCACATGTCAATGCCTGTGAATACGGATTATATTTGTTTACACTTAAGTGTTCAAATTCATAAAAGAACTGATCGCTTATCACCAATTCAGCACCGGTCCAGGTATCAACGAATATCACATTTTCCAGGCCGTTCAGGTTAAAATCTTTTGCAGTAATCGTGTAGCTTCCGGATTGTGTTGACTCAAAATAAATAGGCACATCTACACCATTATGTGACGGAAACTGAGCGATATCAAAGATTTCCACATCACCTTTGATGCTGCCTAAAAGGGCATAATCTTCTGAAAAAGGATAAAGTTGGTATGCATCTCCGCGGAGCCTGTCAAAGGATCCGTGCTCACTGAACAGAACCCATGCCGAATTGATCAGGCCCTCGCCTTCCACCTCAAATTCAACAAATTGAATATCCTGAGAATCTTTACCAAAGAATGTGCCACCGGTTGTTTTAGCTGCCTCAGGTATTTCAAGTGATGGCGAAGAGCCATTATTTTGTACAAAAAAGCCCTGGAACGCTGCAATGATACCACCGGTTATTCCGCCGAAAGATCCGTTCGTTGACCGCCATCCACCAGCATTGCCGTTTGTGGTGCCCCCGACATTTCGGTCGTAGACGTAGGCTACGTCTGTAAGATCAGTTGTTGTTAACCCATTGAAATCTATTGGCTCTCCAAAGGGGTTTCCTACGAGTGTCCAGCCATCAGAAGCCGAGTTTAAATCCGGCTCAATCGTTCCGGTATGTTCAGCTCCGGTAAGAGATAGAGTTTTAGGAAATTCGTCATCAACTCCATCAAAATTATCATCTCCGAATACACTTACAATAAACCCGGTACCCGGTGGAATAACGTTGTTCAGGTTAGAAGGTGCTACCCAGCTACCGTCACTGGTACCAGTTACATCGGGCCAAATGAGGACGTTTGGGACTCCTGAGGTGTACTTTGCGCCTGTCATGCCTTGGGTCCAGATTGGCGCCAGCAGTTCAGCATAGGTGGCTCCGGCTACAGGTGATGAGAGCATTCTCCAGCAATCTCCACCTGCAAGGGTAACCACGTAAGACGGGTAGTGGTTTGCGTATGTGATGTCATCAATGGCGATTACAGATTGATTATCTGAAGAATTTGCACTTGTAAAAAGAAAAGAGTCAACATCATTTCCGGTTCCCAGATTACCGGTTGACAAACCGGATTCTACCCTTATTCCATCTACCCATAAATCCCATGTATCAGAAGCCAGTGAATAAGTAGTTCCATTTTTCACATAATTTTGGGAACCGGTAGTATTATTGCCAAATATTTCAATATCATAATTTACTCCGGTTGAAAAAGATGCATTCGTAAAGCCCAACCAGCTTGTACCATCTCTATATTCTGAGGTAATGCTGCTCGAACTCGTCATACTCCATTTTATCCCTGTAAATACATGATCAGTATTAAAAAAAGAATTATCCGAGTAGGTATCTCCACTACCCAGAAAATAAAACCATTCTCCTGAAGAAGCAGCCTTAAAGTGAAGATTAAATCTCGTGTAAAAGCGTTCTGAACCATCATATCCATAGATTGAGAACTTGTTGTTAGAACCGCCAGTAGGCCCGGTTATCTGTAACTGCGTGTCATCTCCTATACCTGTAATATAACCGGCACCAGAATTAATCAGTTCAAACAGCCCGCCTTGCGACCCAACTCTTACCCTTGCTGTTCCACCATTGGTTTGCGGTGACGGCAGAAATGTTGTGCTCACTCCGGTAGTATGAGTACCGGTACCTGTGCCAAAATCGTACGTCCATGCCTGCTGCGCATATACTTTGTCAGGGTTATGTACAATATAAATAATAGATAGTACAGCAAGTACAAGCAGGTAATTTTTCATCTTCCAAGCAGGTTATGTATATATTCTAACAAATGTAAAAATATTAAGATACAGTTTAATTTACAACTATGTAATCTATTTTTAATTATTTAAGACCAACCCCTCTTTAATGTTATGTAAATTATTCAGAAATATAATA
>PWLN01000312.1 GCA_003559375.1 Balneolaceae bacterium
AAAAGTTCTTCATTTACACAAAATTTGTCTATATCCTGACTAAATTTACGTAAATATAATCAATATGTTGACATAATTTAGTTTTTTTGTCTTAATTTGTCGTGTCAGGTCGTGATCTGCCGCCTTGAACCTTGAACCTTGAACCTTGAATCCCGACAAGCATGTCGGGAATGCTGACAGGTTTTCGCTGATGCCCCACAAGAACATCTTTGTGCCTTGGTGCCTTAGTGGCCAAACCGCTCGACGCTGTCAGATCCAGTGGGTGCTGACAGGTCTATACCTTTACAAAATCCGGTGTTTCAATGAGGGCAATTTTTGCCGGACATCCTCAATAAGGCCGGTATCTATTTCGGCTAAAGCTATACCCGGTGAGGTGCCTGCATCCGCTAAAACCCGTCCCCATGGATCAATGATCATCGAATGTCCGTGAGTTTTTCGTTTTTGGCCATGTGAACCGGTTTGTGCTGGCGCTATCACATAACAACTGTTCTCAATGGCTCTGGCCCGCAGCAGGATTTCCCAGTGAGATTCACCCGTAGGCCGGGTAAAAGCAGCAGGAATAAAAATCAGGTCTGCACCACGTTCCGATAACTGCCGATAAAGCTCCGGGAAACGGATATCATAGCAAATTGAGAGCCCAGCCCTTACAGCGCCATCACCTGTGTATATGTCACAAACAACAGGTGTTACGTCACCCGGCTCTACGGTATCAGACTCCCTGTAGGTCTCTTCTTGTGACAGATCCACATCAAATAAGTGAATTTTATCATAGCGGGCAGTGATTTCACCATCCCTGTCGAAAATGATAGCACGGTTATACACTTTGCCGTTCTCTGCCCTTACCGGGAAACCACCGGCTATGATCGTGATCCCATAATGCCTTGCAAGCGCCGGGATCTCTTTCATCACTGTTTCCTCTATTCTTTCTGCAAGCCTGTGTTTTTCGAATTCATCCCCCATAAAGGCAAAATTTTCCGGCAGCGCAACAACATCTGCATTACTGGCAAAAGCTTCTTCAATTGCATGCTTCACCATGTCCATACTTTTCCTGAAATCAGGCTGACTATTCAACTGGATTGCAGCGACTTTAAATGTTGGCATAGATTTGTAATCATTTTGCTGTGATCCATTTTATAATCCACAGCATTTAATCCTGTTTTCATTTATAATGATAAGATAATCCAGGAACCTGCAATATTTTTCAGACTCCGGAAGTCTTTTGATTTATCAATACATGCAAGGTAATATCACATCCCATCAACCATGAAAATATCCATATATCCAATTCCAGTCATCTTTCTTTTTTTGGTGATTTCATGTACCGGTTCTACAGAAAATCACACATTAGTCGGACAAACAACTGATTTATCCCGTTTTGAAATGGATGACAGAATCAAACCCTACATCCATAACCCCAGATACTGGCAATATAAAGGTGAACCTGTACTGTTACTCGGGGCATCTGATCAGGATAACCTGTTCAATCATCCGGATATCTGGCCTTTCGGGCTGGAGTCACACCTCGATCTGATGGTTCTGAATGGCGGTAATTATGTGCGGAATACAATGTCGAGCAGAGACCATGGTAATCTATGGGCTTTTGGGAGAACAGAGAATGGTTTATACGACCTGAATACCTGGAAGGATGAATACTGGCAACGATTTGAACATTTTTTAAACCTGACTCTTGAACGAGACATTATTGTACAAATCGAGATATGGGACCGGTTTGATTATGCTCGTGCGCCATGGCAGCTCAATCCGTTCAACCCGAAAAACAATATCAATTACAGTGCTGAAGAAAGCAGGCTGCCGGAAGTGATTGAAACACACCCCGGACAAAGGGAAAATCCTTTTTTCAGAACACCTCCAGGATTTGAAAACAATCCTGTTGTGCTCGAATACCAGATTGCTTTTGTTGATAAAATGTTATCCATCTCCCTTAAGTACCCGCATGTACTATATTGTATCAGCAATGAAACAAACGAATCTCCGCTCTGGAGCGACTATTGGGCAGAGCATATCATTAAAAAAGCCGCGGAAATGGATCTCCCCGTCCATGTTACAGAAATGTGGGATGCATGGGACCTGTCAGACCCTGAGCATGATGCTACCTTTAACAACCCGGGGCTTTACACATTTGTGGATATTTCCCAGAATACCCATCAACGCGGTCAAACACACTGGGATAATGCCCAGTATGTGCGTAATGAACGCATAGCTGTTGGTACAAGGCCGATCAACAATGTGAAAATATACGGAGGAACCCATCATGGACACAGTTTTGAAGAGGGAACGCACAAAATGTGGCGAAACATTTTTGGCGGATTGGCATCATCCAGATTCCACCGTTCATCAAGCTATTTTAATCCATCGGGAATCGGGTTATTGCCACTGGCACAGATTCAAATGAAGAGCCTGCGAATGTTTACTGATCAGATGAATGTATTTACCGCAGAACCTTCGATAGACCTGCTTGCGAACCGTGATGATAATGAGGCCTACGCCTTTGTTGAACCCGGGTATCAATATGCAGTCTATTTTCCAAACGGCGGATCTGTTGATCTTGACCTGTCGGATGCTTCCGGGCCGTTCTCCTTACGCTGGCTTGATATCATCAACAGTGAATGGCATGACGAGGTGATCCATGATGAAACTGCATCGATAGAATTGACAACCCCTGCCGGGGGCCCCTGGGCAGTCTTGATTTTATACCCCTGACGGAGTTTTGGGGATATTGAATATCGAATAATCAATATTCAACACCGAATGTCGAAGGGGGGTGTTGATTCATCGGATATGATTTTATTACATCCGAATATTCGGTTTAAATGAATAAACCATCCATCTAGACTGATGAAAAAATTTTTGAGTATTCAAATTTCATCATTCTATTCCTTGCCTCTTTGGGGCACTCATGTTAACATAGTGAAATATTGATCGATTAGTTTGATATGGGAAAACTTACAGGAAAAACCGCCATCGTTACGGGAGCAACAAAAGGGATGGGACGAGCCATTGCGGAACTATTTTCCAAAGAGGGAGCGAATGTCGTACTCGCCGGGCGTGACAATATTGCCGGACATGAAGTTGAGAACGGCATCAGGAATAAAGGTGGTAAGGCGCTTTTTGTACATACGGATGTGAGCCTGCCGGAGGATAACACACGGCTGGTGAATTTGACGATTGAAGAGTTCGGAATCGTCGACATCATCGCAGCCAATGCCGGTATGCTAGGCCTTGGTTCCATAACATCGGTTTCTCCCGAAATCTGGAAAAAAACACTGGATACCAATCTCAATTCGGTATATCACCTGCTGCGAGAGGCCATTCCTCACATGCAGAAAAATGAGAATGGCGGCACGGTTGTAGTAACCGGTTCCATTGCCGCGCATAAAGGTTTTCCAAACCATGCCGCCTACAACGCGAGCAAAGGTGCGGTGCAGGCGCTGGTAAAGCAGGCCGCCGTCGATTACGGGCCTGAAATCCGCATCAACCTGATCCAGCCCGGCCC
>PWLN01000082.1 GCA_003559375.1 Balneolaceae bacterium
AGCCGGACATTAGCAGAAGCTATTTTAGAAACAATTAGTAAACCGGAATTTGAAGAAGTATTAAGTCAGGCTAACCGGGCTAATGAAATTTTTCAAAAGACATTACAAGAAAAATACCAGCAGGCCAAGAACTCAAGCCCTGTAAAAAAGCCCCGAATTGTATCCAGAATTCTTGATTATCTACACTTCAATTACAGAGAAAAGAAAATTGCCCTGATTGTGATTGATGGGATGGCTTTTTGGCAGTATTCATTGCTGAAACAATACTTACCTGGCTACAAGTATGAAGAAGTCATTTATTCATGGCTGCCATCCATAACCCAATTATCACGGCAGGCCATCTTTCGCGGTGATACTCCTCATCCTGAGTACAAACAAGGCCCGGTTAATGAAGAGAAACTATGGAAGAAGTTTTGGAAATCAAAAGGATGCCATGATTTTGAAGTATTGTATCAACATGAAAAGATCAACCTCTCAAATCTGAATTCTATCACGAAATTAGCGATTGTATTTAAAGATCTTGATGAAAAAATGCATAATTCAACTGATTATGTTGATTTATTGACGCTCACCAGGAATTGGATTGAACGCAGCAAGGTTTCCCATATAGTGGATGAGCTTTTAAATGAAGATTTCACAGTATTCCTGACAACCGATCATGGTAATATTCAGGCCAAAGGATGGAGAAGTTTAAAGGGACGTGAAAAATTAGGTACCAATCAATCAGGAAGCCGAAGTGAACGCCATATTGAGTATTCAACAAAATGGTTGATTGATGAATTTATAGATAACAATCCGGAATTGATGGAAGTAGTTGTTTTGGATGATCAAGGCGTCTTTTTTAAAACCGACTTAAGTTTCTCGAATAAAGATTCGTTGGTTTCGCATGGGGGTGCCCATTTGTTGGAAGTATTAATACCATTTATTGAAATTAGGAATGAACCATAAAGCAATAGACATTAATCAGCGTATCCCGTTGGATACCTTATCTGCAGCCTTTGACAGTTTTCTCAGTGAATCTTATAATGACGACTACATACTGGAGCAACTGAGACTTGATTTTAAAGGTGAAAACAGATTGAGAAAATCAGTGCGAATAGTTAACAAAATCATTTTGCGGAATCCGATTCAGGATTTTGTTTCATCCAATAAAGATCAAATAAAACTTGCCATTAAAAGAAAACAAGACAGAAATTTTATTTTGATTGCATTACTCAACAGCTCTTTTACTTTCGCTTTTGATACGCTCCGGTTTCTTGGAAAATTCCTTGCTGTGCAGGATGTAGTTAACAGAGAAACAATCAGAAAATCATTGGCGAATATTTATGGCGGAAACAGGGCCACTGAAAATGCCATTGACAGTGTGATTCCCATGTTTATAGAAGCAGGTTTCATTCATCGCCCAAACTCAGGGCTATATCAAAGAAATGTTAATTTACATATTGGAGCCACAATAACGAAACAGATCTACATCGAATCGTTTAAAATAAATAATGCATTTGCTGGCATCCAGGAATATCAGTTATCCGACCCTTATTTTTTGTTTTTAGATGATTGATGTTCAGAGGGTCGAGTATCTCCATTTCAGAGAAGTTTGTGCTGAATGAACTTATTATTTCAAAATCAGTTGTATCCTTCTTATAAAACCTTTATAACTCCACCTGATCTGCCATACACACCACATTGGGATAAGTCCCGGAAAATTTATTCTTCGGGTAAGTTCCAGAGGTGATTATTTTCCAAGAATCTGCTTCGCGGACTTATGCTCCTTCTCAAATAGTAATCCCAGTTGCCCCAGCATTTTTGATATTGAATCGATCAATTTTGGATATAGGTGGGACATATTCATGACCCCGGCTGGGGAATAATAATGACCTCCGACACTTTTATTGCACATAGTACCATACACCAGGTCAAATTTCAAAAGGAATGAATTGATATTCACAAAGTGCTTAAAGAGAAGCCTTTCTTTCTGATAAATGGGAACCTGCTTCGGTGTTCGCAATCCATAAATGGCATGGGAAGCTAATCCGTTTTATTGTGGCCAATATACAGCGATGTGTTACTCCCGTCAGGGAAGTTCAGTACTGCCCATCAGCCAGCGATCGCATTCCCGGGCAGCTCCCCGGCCCTCATTGATTGCCCATACAACCAGGCTTTGCCCCCTGCGCATATCACCCGCGGCAAATACACCTTCGATATTGGTATGAAAGGTGCCATATGCTGCCCTGGCATTGGAACGGTTGTCTTTTTCTACTTCAAGCTGATCGAGCAACGGGCTTTCCGGACCCAAAAAGCCCATAGAGAGCAACACAAGCTCTGCTTTCCAGACTTTTTCAGTCCCTTCAATTTCCTGCAGCCTTTTGCGGCCGTTCTCATCGTTTACCCATTCAATCTGAACGGTATGAAGCTCTTTGACATTGCCGTTGCTGTCTCCGGCAAATTTTTTTGTCATTACCAGGTATTGGCGCGGATCGTCACCGAATATCGATTTGGCTTCTTCCTGGCCATAATCCAATTTATATACGTTGGGCCACTGAGGCCAGGGGTTATCTTCGGAGCGATGGTCGGGGGGCTTGGGAAGAATTTCAAATTGAGTAACGTTCTTGCAGTTATGCCTCATTGATGTACTCACACAATCGGTACCGGTATCACCTCCGCCAATTACAATAACGTTTTTGTCTTTTGCCGAGATAAAGTGGCCATCTTCATGGCCGGAGTCCAGCAGGCCTTTCGTATCGGCATGCAGGAACTCCATGGCAAAGTGAATTCCATTCAATTCCCTTCCCTCTATGGGGAGGTCTCTCGGTTTTGCAGCACCCCCGGCAAGGATGAGTGCATCATGTTTTTCCTTAAGCACGGCAGCCGCTATATCCATTCCGATTTCAGTGCCAGTAACAAATTCAATCCCTTCTTCAACAAGCAGATCCACACGCCGTTGTACAACAGACTTATCCAGCTTCATATTGGGGATGCCATAAGTAAGAAGCCCCCCAATCCGGTCTGCCCGTTCGTAAACTGTAACCTTGTGGCCAGCCTTATTCAACTGGGCAGCGGCGGCTAATCCTGCCGGGCCGGAACCAATTACACCGATTGTTTTACCTGTCCTCTTCTCAGGCGGCTGTGCAACAACCCAGCCCTCTTCAAAGCCTTTGTCAATAATAGCCTGTTCAATACTTTTAATGGCAACAGGAGGATTGGTGATTCCAAGTACGCATGAACCCTCACAGGGAGCAGGGCATACTCGTCCCGTAAATTCCGGGAAATTATTGGTTTTATGCAGTCGATTCAGGGCGTCTTTCCATTTGCCGCGGTAAACCAGGTCGTTCCATTCAGGGATCAGGTTATATACCGGACAACCCAGAGTTTTGCCCTGGATTTCAGAACCGGTCTGGCAAAAAGGTACTCCGCAATCCATACAGCGGGCCCCTTGCTGCCGCAGTTCAGATTCTGACAAAGGCTCATAAAACTCATTCCAGTTTTTCAGCCGTTCTGCAGGTTTTCGGTATGGAGTGGATTTGCGTTCAAATTCCAAAAAACCGGTTATTTTACCCATAATCTATAATTATTGTATTCATTAACGTTACTGTATTCCGGAAAACTGATCCACTCATTGATCTTTCAACATATATCATACGAAAAGGCGGAAGCAGACATTTTAACCCAAATTACGCATAAGACCAAAAAGACTTCCGAAGTCTTTCAAATATTTTTTAAATCTTCAACATGTTAGCCGATGAAGGTTCCTTTCGATGCTCCGTAAGACTTCGGAAGTCTAATGCGTAATCCGGGTTTAATCATTAATTTCCGGCTTGTCGGGCTTTAGCTTCCTTATTTTTAATAAAAGCTTCCAGCTCGGCGTTTTCAACACTAAGCCCGTTTCTTATTGATTCTTCGATGGATTCCCTCATTCGCTTGTAGTCTTTTGGCATAACCTTTACAAATTTATGAACCATCTCATCCCATTTTGCCAGAACTTTCCAGCCCATGTTACTGTCTGTATAGTCGGAGTGTTTACGAATCATCTGTTCCACTTCATGAATTTCCGTTTCATGTTCAAGGCGTTCCAGGAATACCATATCGGTGTTGCATAAATTCTCAAAGGTACCATCCTGGTCCAGTACATAGGCGATACCACCCGACATTCCGGCAGCGAAGTTACGGCCGGTTGATCCCAGTACAACAACACGGCCTCCCGTCATATATTCACAAGCATGATCGCCAACAGCTTCCACAACAGCACGTACACCGCTGTTACGTACACAAAACCGTTCGCCGGCCATTCCGCGGATATAGGCTTCACCGCTTGTTGAACCATATAAAGAGACATTTCCTACGATGATGTTTTTCTCGGGTTTAAAATTAGCCTCTTCATTTGGATAAAGGATGAGTTTGCCCCCCGACAACCCCTTGCCAAAATAGTCATTGGCATCTCCTTCCAGTTCAAGGGTCATTCCTTTTGGTACAAATGCCCCGAAACTCTGGCCGGCCGATCCTTTGAATTTCAGGTGGATGGTATCTTCTGGTAAACCTTTACGGCCATAACGGCGGGTAATCTCACTTCCCACTATTGTTCCAACAACCCTGTTTATATTTCTTATAGGCAGCTTCACTTTAACGGGTTCGGAATTTGTAAGTGCCGGTTCGCAAATGTCCATCAACGTCTGAATATCAAGTGAATTTTCCAGCCCGTGATCTTGCTTTAACAAGCATCGTACACCAACTTCATCGCCTACTTCGGGTTTATAGAGTATCGGTGTCAGGTCAAGATGTTTGCCTTTCCAGTGGTCTGTTTTTCGTTGTATCAGCTTATCGGTACGGCCGATCATATCATCAATTGTACGGAATCCAAGTTTTGCCATATATTCTCTTAAATCCCGGGCAACGAATTTCATATAATTCACCACATATTGCGGATCTCCTTTAAACTGATGACGCAGTTCAGGATTTTGGGTCGCAACGCCAACCGGGCACGTATCAAGATGACATACACGCATCATGATACAACCGAGCGTGATCAATGCACTTGTACCGAATCCGTATTCTTCGGCTCCAAGCAGGGCTGCGATGGCAATATCACGGCCGGTTTTAATCTGCCCGTCTGTTTCCAGCACCACCCGGCTGCGAAGATTGTTGAGCACCAGTGTCTGGTGCGTTTCGGCCAGGCCGAGCTCCCACGGCAAACCGGCGTGTTTGATACTGGTTTGTGGTGAAGCACCGGTGCCACCATCGTGTCCACTGATGAGGATGACGTCTGCATGGCCTTTAGCAACACCAGCCGCAATGGTGCCTACCCCTTTCAGAGACACAAGCTTTACATTTATCCGTGCCTTGTTATTTGCGTTTTTCAGGTCGTGGATCAGTTGAGCAAGATCCTCAATTGAATAGATATCATGATGTGGGGGAGGCGATATGAGCCCGACACCGGGAGTTGAAAGCCGTACCCTGGCAATCCAGGGGTACACTTTACGCCCTGGCAATTCCCCACCCTCACCGGGCTTGGCACCCTGTGCCATTTTGATCTGTATCTCATTACCCTGGGTAAGATATTCACTTGTCACTCCGAATCGTCCGGATGCAACCTGTTTAATGGCGCTGTTTCGGGAATCGCCATTGGGATCCGGAGTGTACCGTCCGGGATCTTCACCGCCTTCACCCGTATTGCTTTTTCCACCAATACGGTTCATGGCAATCGCCAGTGCCTCATGGGTCTCCTCACTGATGGAGCCGTACGACATGGCCCCGGTTTTAAACCGTTTACAAATGGATTCTACAGATTCAACTTCATCAATCGGAATCGGGTTTTCTGAGTAGTTGAAATCCAGCAGATGCCTCAGTGTTGGAGGGGGAGCGAACTGGTCATCAACCAGCTTTGCATATTCTTTGTACAATTGATAATCGCCGGTTTTACTGGCAAACTGGAGCGTATGGACAGTTTCAGGGTTATACATGTGGAACTCCCCGTTTCTGCGCCAATTATATTGGCCGCCCTCATCCAGCACCTGTCCGTTCTGGCGGATTGCAGGATATGCCTTTTTGTGCCGCATTTCAGCTTCTTTGGCAATTTCATTCAGCCCTATTCCACCGATCCGGGAGTCTGTCCAGGTGAAGTACTTGTCAATCAATTCCTGCCCCAGCCCGAGTGCTTCAAAAATTTGGGCGCCACGGTACGATTTAATTGTGGAGATACCCATTTTGGACATCACCTTAACGATGCCTTTTACAACCGCCTGATTGTATCCTTTCACTGCTCGCTTATAGTTGATACCCTCGATATACCCCTGGTTAATTAAATCAGATAGGCTTTCGTATGCAACATAAGGATTTACCGCATCCACTCCATAACCAATCAGGGTGCAGAAATGGTGAGTTTCACGGGGTTCGCCAGATTCAAGTACTATTCCCACTTTTGTGCGGGTTCCCGACCGTACCAGATGATGGTGCAGGCCGGCTACAGCCAGCAGTGCGGGGACCGGGATATGTTTCGGGCCGAAATCTTTATCGGATAAGATGAGGATATTGACACCATTTTCGATTGCTTTATCGGCCGATTCAAATAATTGGTCGAGTGACTTTTCCAGTCCTTCGCCTCCGGACCCGGCTTTGAAAAGAATTGGCAGTGTTCTGGATTTGAAACCTGTTAGTTTAAGGCCCCGCAACTGCCCCAATTCTTCATTAGTGAGTACCGGAGAGGTCAATTCAATTTGCCGGCAGCTTTCTGGCACGGGTTCCAGAATATTTCCCTGCGTACCGAGCATCGTTTCCGTTGAGGTGATCAGCTCTTCGCGTATCGGGTCGATCGGAGGATTAGTAACCTGTGCAAATAACTGTTTAAAATAATTGTACAGTAGCTGCGGCTGATTTGAAAGGACGGCTATAGGTGCATCATTACCCATCGCACCCACGGGCTGAAGCATATTTTCAGCCATAGGCCCTACATTCACCTTAAGGTCTTCATATGTATAACCGAATACTTTTTGCCGGTGAACCACTTCATCATGGCTAAGGCCGGGCTCGGTGTATGTAAGCTCATCCGTTACCTTATCAAATTTCACCAGGTTATTATTTACCCATTCGCCATAGGGATGTTGAGTTGAGATCTCATTTTTGATCTCCTCATCACTGATAATTCTCCCTTTTTCCGTATCAATGATAAGCATCCGGCCTGGCTGAAGCCGTTCTTTTTGTATGACATCTTCTTCAGGAATATCAAGTACCCCGACTTCGGAAGCCAGCACAACGATATCATTGCGGGTTACATAATAACGCGATGGGCGAAGGCCATTCCTGTCGAGAGTAGCGCCTACAACTTTTCCGTCAGTAAATGCAATTGAGGCGGGACCATCCCAGGGTTCCATCAGACAGCTATGATATTCGTAAAAAGCACGCCTGTCGGGGTCCATACTTTTATGCTTCTCCCAGGGCTCAGGAATCATCATCATCATTACATGGGGGAGAGACCTGCCACTTAATGTGAGAAATTCAAGGCAGTTGTCAAATTTTGCCGAATCGCTGCCGTTCTCCTGTATAATCGGAAGTACATTTTTAATATCATCACCAAACAGTTCAGTAGCAAATAACTCTTCCCGGGCGCGCATCCAGTTCTCGTTACCTCTAAGGGTATTAATCTCCCCATTATGAATCAGGTATCGGTAAGGATGAGCCAGTTTCCAGCTTGGAAAGGTATTTGTACTGAAACGGGAGTGAACCAAAGCCAGTGCCGTTTCTATATCGGTACTCTGGAGATCCATAAAATATCTTTCCAATTGTTTTGGAGTGAGCATTCCCTTATAAATGATGGTTCTGCAGGAGAAACTGACAGCATAAAAAAAGTCTTTTTCTTTAATCTGGAGATCAGTTTGTTCAATAGCCCGGGTAATCCGGCGCCTGATCAGAAAAAGCTTTCGCTCAAAGTCTAGTTCGGTTTTCAGGTCATCACTTCGCTTGACAAACAATTGGCGTACAGAAGGCTCCGAGTCTTTTGCAGTTTTTCCCAGGCGAAAATTGTCGGTTTGAACTTTCCTCCATCCAAGAATTTCCTGACCCTCTTCACTCACAATTTTTTCAACAATCTTTTCACACGGCCGCCTGTCTTCTCTGTCGCCCGGGAAAAAAAACATACCCACGCCATACTGGCCGGGTTCAGGAAGTTCAATACCTAAACCTTCACACGATTTTTTAAAAAACTTGTGTGGAATTTGCATCAGAATACCGGCTCCATCACCAGAATCGGGTTCACTGCCTGTAGCTCCGCGGTGATCAAGATTACGCAACACAGTAAGAGCATGTTTTACAATCGAGTTTGATTGTTTGCCTTTTATGTTTACCACAAAACCGATACCACATGCATCGTGTTCATAATCAGGATTATATAATCCTTGTTTTTCCGGAGAGCCATTCAAGCCTGTCATATTCATATAGGTTTAATGTGCTTGATTATAATAAATTTTTCTTCTTTATGTTGATTTTGAAGGTAGTATTCAAGATTGAATCACGAAAATCCACGTAATATAGCATCAGAAATGTATTAAGATTTTAGAGCATTTTTACAATAATAGCTTAGTTTAAAACTATTTTTAGTCTATTAATTTTAGATCAGGCTTGGAAGCGGTTACAATGAACTCAACAGCTCATATTCGCCGTATTGAAATTTGGTCAGATAAGTTAAAATTGTCGGATTGTGGAAATTTTTTGAAATTTTTGTTGAATGATTTGAAGGTTTTTATTGGTTTTTGTGCATGAAAAACTATCTAATGTTGATGCGATATACTTCCGCAGGCTTACGAACTTACGAAAATAAAGAGTGGCAGAGGTTCGTATATTTGAAATCTTGCAAATTAATAGGCGAGATTTTTTATCCAACGTCCTGGTCTCATCTGCTCATAAAGCTTCGATATTTACGGCTGGCTTGAGTTTTTCATTACCCTCAATTATGGATTACACTTCTGCCTTGAAGATTAAATATCGATCCGGTATAAATATAAACTGCTACATGTTTGCCGGTAAGCAACAGAATGCCTTTTGATTATGTAAGAATCCAATGGTTTAAATAGAAATGAGTTGAATGTGATATAAATAACGCATATACAGGAGAATACCAAAATCAAACAAATCATTTTCAATTCAAGGCGATGATTATAGGATCAAAAATTTTTATACGATCATTTTCGGCAGTAATGCTGATATCAACTGTCTTTTTATTTCAAGGCTGCGGCGTTACAGAATCAGACAATCCAAATGTATTTACGGTTCCTTTTGAAATCGTTGTACCTGTTATTATGATAGAACCGGGCAGATATAATGTAATAAACGGACGGTTTTCAGCTACATTTACTCGAATTGAAGGAGCTTCCTCATATACATTCAGAATTATTGATGAGAATGGAGCCATCGGCGAGCCCGATATCCGCGAGCCTCATCAGCTTTCTATCCATCAAGGTATGATGGAGTATGCAGTGATTATTGGAAACCAAAGAGCAGAGCTAAATCTGGATAGTAATGGCAGAGATCATTTTGTAGACGAGTTTACTAAAGAACTGTTGGCGTACAGACACATCTATCATGAAGTGGAAGTTACAGTTAATCATTAATACAGCATAGTTATAAAAAAAGCATACTATTCATTTTGAGAATAATTCTTTGAATTACTATTCATCAAAATCAAGTGGAGGTAAACCAGGGCAAAGACTGGTTCTTTTCAATTTATTCCAAATTTGCAGGTTTTATGCTTTAATTTGCATTAGCGTGAAGTTCATCTCTTTTTCGACATATGGACAAAAATACCAAAATGATTCGACTGCAAGAATTGAGTAAGAAATACTATATTCGCTAAAAGTGAAAAGTGAAAAGTGAAAAGTGAAAAGTGAAAAGTGAAAAGTGAAAAGTGAAAAGTGAAAAGTGAAAAGTGACCCACCTGCGCAAAAGCCCCGACACCAGTGTCGGGATTAAAAGTCCATTGTGCATTGTCTAAAATCTAACAACAAACAAATCCTGAACTTAACTTTGAAATTTATCCCAATTTTGATTTTATCGATAGCTCTTCTGGCGGGGATTGAAAAAACCCAGGGTCAGTCAGCATCTGTTCAGGGTATCATTTCTGATGCATCAAGCGGCCAGCCGTTGGTTGGAGCAAATATTGTTTTGATTCATGCTGTACATCAGGAACAATTGCGCGGAACTGCAGCTGAGAGGAACGGATTCTACGGAATCAGCAACCTGTCTGCAGGCAGGTATATCATTCGTGTGAGTTATGTTGGATATGTTACAATGACTGATACTCTTGACCTGGAGGCAGGTGCAAGGATCACAAAAAATGCATCCTTGATGCAAGATGAAGAACTGCTTGATGAACTGTATGTTGCACCGGTTGGTGGCACGATAATGAGGGCAGGCGGTGAGCAGAGAATCAGGCCGGTGGATATTTCCAGGGTGCCTTCTCCTGCCGGAGGGGGTGACCTGGCAAGTTACCTTCAGGTTCTTCCGGGTGTGATCAGCACCGGCGACAGGGGAGGGCAGCTTTTTATTCGCGGTGGAACATCATCTCAAAATATGGTTCTCATCGATGGTACGCTTATCTATCAGCCTTTCCATATCATAAGCTACTACTCGGCTTTTCCGGAGGAACTTATATCAGGCGTTGATTTCTATCCGGGTGGTTTTGGGGCAAGATATAACAGCCGTATTTCATCTGTAATGGATGTACAGACACGCGATGGCAATCGCTATCAGCATCAGGGTTCGGCAACGATGAGCCCGTTTTTGGCTGAGATCTATCTTGAAGGCCCGATAAAAAAGGGAAATTCATCATGGCTGGCATCAGGCCGCCGTTCCATGATTGATTACACTAGCCCATGGTTGTTCAGGGAAGAGCATCCGCTCAGATTTGACAGCCAGTTTTTTAAATTCAGCCACAGGGGCAGTGATAATTCCAATTGTTCGGTGTCGGTAATGAGAACCCATGACCAGGGAAGAATGGACTTTGAGTCGGATGATGTTTTTAAATGGAACAATTTTGTAGTTGGCGGACGCTGTATGACACTACCGGATGAATCGATCGGCCTTTTTGAGTTAAATGCGGGATTGTCGTATATGTCGAATTCTGCCGGCGACAGGCACAACCCCGAGCTTTATTCAGATGTTACGCGTTTCAACATGGATCTGAATATAACCAGGTTCATCGGAAACATGCGGCTTGAGTATGGCGGCTTTGCTAAAATGAAATGGTACAATTACCGTCTCAATGAACTCTTTCAAAATCCCAGGGAAGATACAGATGTAATGCTGGGTTCAGGCATACATATAGAGGCGACCTATTCATTCAGCGAATGGGCGAGAATCAGATCAGGCTTTTTACTCACATTTTACCTTAACAATTACAACCCGAGTTTTGAACCCCGCCTGCGTTTTACATGGAATCCTTTTAAACAGGAAAATGAAGAATTCAGCGCCTCTATTGGCATTTACAGGCAGGGGTTAGTTGGGCTCAGTGATATGAGAGATGTAAGTTCGGTATTTGTTGCCTGGATGTTATCTCCTTTAGGTGGAGAACAAATGCAAGCCATTCATGCAATGGCCGGCTGGAAACAGGAACTGGGACATGGTTTTCAGATAAGCCTGGAGGGATATTATAAACGGCTAAATAACCTGCCAATAACCGTCTGGAGTTCACTTGCACGGTTTAATACGGATCTTGCATTGGCAGATGGAAATGTTTTTGGCAGTGATATTCGCCTTGAATATAACAGCAGCAGGGTTTATGGTTTTGCAGGCTACGGATATAGCTGGACAAAATATGTTACCTCACAGGATCATTTTAATATCTGGTTCGGTGAACCGGTTCAGAGATTTCATCCACCTCACGATCGGCGTCATCAGTTCAATTCGATGCTTGGCGTTTCCTTTGGGTGGTATCAGGTCAGCCTGCGCTGGCAGCTCGGTACAGGTTTGCCATTTACCCAGCCAATGGGTTTTGATGAGCTAATCCGTTTCGATGATGGAATGCCGGATGTGCGAAGAATGTATGGCAATCCAAGAATAATCATGGAAAAGCCATATCAGGGACGACTGCCGGTTTTCCACAGAATGGATGTATCGCTGGAAAGAATATTCAACTTTCCTTCTGTGAAAATCAGTATGCAGGCGGGGGCGATCAATATCTACGATCAATCGAATATTTTTTATTACGATGTCTATACACAAAGGCAAATTGATCAGCTTCGGTTTGCACCCTACATATCTGTAAAAATGGGAACAAGATAATGCGGACGGGAAATTATTGGATAGCGTTTTTTTGCATCATCTGTCTTACAGTTGTTCAATTTGCGGTAACAGCTTGCAATGAAACATTTAATCCATTTCAGGAAAATGACAGATATACCTTTTCACTTTACGGATTTCTTGATGCTTCAGCGGATACACAGTGGGTGAGGGTAATGCCGGTGCGGCAATCCTATTTGTTGAGTTCTGAACCGCTTGATATTACGGTAACACTCGAGCATCTTCATCCGGAAGGTGAAATGCGTGTACTGAAGGATTCCATCTTTTACTATGGGCAAAACGCATATGCGTGGAATTACTGGACAACAATGAATATCGAACCGTCACAAACTTACCGGTTAAGGGCCGAAAGATCAGACGGCAGTACAAGTATTGCAACAATTACCCTGCCGGATGATTTTCCGGATCCGGTGATCGAGTTGGATTTAGAAGAAAGTGAAGAATATGTGATTGTTACCGGTGTCAGCAATCTGGCAGATGTACGATCAGAACACCAGTTATTTCATTTGCTTTCGAATGTCACAACCATGTTTAATTTCAATCACCATCAGGATTCTTTGGCAAATTTTTCTCAACCTGACCGGCATAAAATATTGCTGAATCCAAGTGAGGCGAGAGACTATCTTGAGATCTACATTGAGGAAAATCCGTATACACTGTTGCAGAGAGAAGTATATGTGGCCTCTGCCGGGCCAGGCTGGTATTTTTTTCCGGATGTTTTTGAAGAGGTGATTCAGCTGCCCGATGGAATTTCCAATGTTGAAAACGGTGTAGGATATGTGATAGGAATTGTGAGTAAAAGGGTGCCATGGGTGATGCATTGCTTCGAAGATGAACTGGACGATTTAGGAAACCCGATCGCAGACCCTTGTCCTTTTTAAAAGTTAAGAGATGTTAGCCATTCCCGAAAAGTCAACGGCATTCCTTGCCCTGGCCAGAGACCTCCAGGCGTTGCGCATGTTTCAATTTACTTATAAATAACTGCGTCTAATCCCCTGAAATCCTTAAAGATAAAATGGACAATTCAATATAAATTCAGTTACATTTATAAATGTTCAGCAGTTTAACCCAAACTAACCTAATAAGACCATGAGTTTAGTCAATGATTTTAAAAGCTTCATCATGCGCGGAAATGTGCTTGACCTTGCTGTTGCCGTTGTAATCGGTGCAGCATTTGGAAGGATTGTAACTTCATTCGTAAATGATGTATTAATGCCGCCAATCGGAA
>PWLN01000216.1 GCA_003559375.1 Balneolaceae bacterium
AAAGCCAAGATTATTTCAGAAGGTGCCAACGGCCCGGTAACCGCCAATGCCGATGCCATTCTCGAACAAAAAGGCATCATGGTTATACCAGACATTCTTGCAAACGCAGGTGGGGTAACCGTATCCTATTTTGAATGGGTGCAGGATCGCCAGGGTTATTTCTGGACAGAAGAACGTGTAAACCGTAGACTTAACCGCATGATGAGAAACGCTTTCGACAATGTTTACGGAGTTAGTGAAGAACATAATATAACATTACGCCAGGCAGCATATGTTTATGCCATTAACAGAGTTGCAACAACTTTGAAATTGCGTGGTATATATGCTTAAATTCGATTAAAAAATCTGTATGTCCGAACAAACTTTTCGGCTCTTGCTGAACTCGACTTATGATGAGTCGGAAAAGGTACCTGATTTTGTCACTAAAATACAGGTAAAATGTAATATTGATGATGATACTACCGGTACACTTATGCTTTTACTAAGTGAAGCTGTCACCAATGCTATTGTCCATGGCAATAAACTGGATCCAGCCAAGACGGTTAATATCGAAGTACATATCAATGAAAAACAGATTATTTCAACGGTTAAAGATCAGGGAGAGGGTTTTAAACCAGAAGAAGCTGCTAACCCGCTTGATGAGGAAAACCTTCTAAAAAGCAGCGGACGAGGAATTTTCCTGATGCAACAGTTATCAGAACATGTAGACTATGAGGAAGACGGCACCAAGCTCCGTTTTACTCTTCAAAGATAAAATCCGTCTTCAGTCAACAAATAACAGTGCTAACTCACCACTAAGCTGAAGCAGCTCCGTTTCAGCTACCTTCGCATCATATTTTGTGTTAATCAGCCTGTTTTCAGCCTGCAGGAAAGTGCGCTGTGCCTCTCTGAACTCCAGAGAACTGATGCTTCCCAACCTGAATCTCTCAAGTGCGATATCCAGTGTTTGTTCAGCGTTCTGAAAATTTTCTTCTTCGAGGTCAACAAGCTCAATTGCATTTCGGTATGCCCGGTAAGCGGCTTCAAAATCTGCCTCAAGCCGAAGTTTCTGCATTTCAACCGACAGATCCGCATTTCTCTGATTTATTCTTGCATTTTGAATTCTCCTTGAAATATTTGCACCATCGAATAATGATACTCTTGCAGAAACACCTATTGAAAATCCGGTGGTTTCATTAAACCTGATAAAACCCCCATCATTTTCACTCCGGTTAAAGCTGTATCCGGATGTAAGTGATATTTCAGGATATCGTTCTCCCCTTATTTGCCGAATCTCTAAACCAGCAAGATCTTTTTGCATTCTTGCAATAACAAGTTCAGTATTCTGTGTAATGATTTTCTGATACAACTCATCCCTGTTCAAGTCGCGCCGGATCAGAATATCATCTGTAACTACAAACTCAGTATCAGGTGTGCGGGAAAGCAGTTCATTTAAATAAATCTTTGCTTCAGTTAACCTGTTCCTTTCACGAATATAGGCTGCCCTGTCTGCGTTTAAATCGGTTCTTGCCTGTAAGAGATCGTATTCTGAGCCGGATCCGAGATCAACTTTTGTTTCCTCAATCTCGATTCTCTCAAGGGATACTTCAACGTTATTCTCAAGAATTTTCATCTGCTCATTAATACGGATGATGTTATAGTAAGCCAGTGAAATATTGGTTACAAGCACCTCCATATTCAATCTTAGTTCCTGGTCGCTCATGTCGCGAAGCTTTCCAAGCGCTTCATATGCTGCAAACATTCTGAAGCCATCAAAAAGTGTCCAATCCAGGTTGATTGCAGCATTGGTATTACTGCTTCGGGCACCGGAGGTACTCCGTTCTTCTCCCCCGGCGATAAATTCGCTATCAGAAACCTGCTCTGAACGGGAAGTTGTAAGGCTTAGACCGGGAAAAAAGTTATAAAGCCCATAACTGTAATTATTTTCAGCCTGCTCTGAGACGTTTCTTGAAATCAGTACGCCATAATTATTTTCAAGGCCGATCAGAACCGCATCATCAATTGATAAAATTTCCTGAGCAAACAGTTTGGAATGTGAGGGCACAATGATCAGGCAGAATGAAAATAAAGCAGCAATAATTGGTCTTATCATACCGAAGCAACTTCAAGTTCCTGAACGGCTTTTTGTGCCCTCTCAACGATTTTCTTCTTGGCAAGTTTATCTGAAGCAAAATAGCTATATACTGCAGGTATCACATATAATGTGAATATACTTCCGATTAACAAACCACCTATTACGGCAATACCCATTGATATCCTGCTCTCTGCCCCTGCCCCCAATGCAAGTGCAATAGGCAAGATCCCAAGAATAGTTGAAATTGAAGTCATCAGAATCGGCCTGAAACGTACAACTGCTGCATCCATAATTGATTCCATAATGCTAAGCCCCTGTTCTTGCCGTTGATTGGCAAATTCCACAATCAGGATACCATTTTTGGCAATCAGGCCAATTAGCATTATTGCTCCGATTTGACTGAAAATGTTCAGGGTCTGATCGAAATACCACAAAGATAAAAGTGTTCCAAATATTGCAAGCGGAACTGTGAAGAGAATGATAAAAGGATCGCGGAAACTTTCGAACTGCGCAGCCAAAACAAGATAAATCAATATGATTGCCAGTCCAAAGATAAAGTTCAGGCTTGCGGCACTTTCCGCAAAATCCCTGGAAGGGCCTGCAAGATCGGTAAAAATCGTTTCAGGCAGTACTTCTGCAGCCACTTCGTTCATCGCATTAATACCGTCACCTATCGTATAACCTGGAGCAAGACCGGCAGAAATTGTAGCAGCGTTGAACCTGTTAAACCGGAATAGTTGTGGTGGAGCACTGGTTTCAGTGATAGTTACAAGATTATCTATCTGAATCAAATCACCATTCGTATTACGCACATAGATTGTTCGCAGGTCAACCGGTTCGTTGCGAAACTGCCGTTCCATTTGGCCGATAATATCGTACTGCTTGCCATCCATGATGAAGAGGCCGAAACGGTTACCTGAAAGTGACAACTGCAGTGTCTGGGCTATCTCCCGGATAGATACTCCCAATACACGAGCACGGTCCCTGTCAATACTGATTTGAAGCTCCGGCTGATTAAATTTCAGGTTGATGTCAACTACAGTAAAGGCCGGGTGATTATTAGCGGCGTCCATAAATTGGGGAATAACTTCCTCAAGCTCTTCAAGTGTCTGTGCCTGAAGTACATATTGTACCGGTAGCCCTCCCCGCCTGTCGCCAATCGATTGTGGTTGGGTAACAAAAGCCCTTGCTCCTGTGAGGTTTGAAAGAACATTACCCAATTGATTGGCAATTTCCTGCTGCGATCTGTCGCGTTCTCCCCGGTCGGTAAGCCTGAGGAAGCCAAAAGCAGAATTAACGGATCCTGCAGCACCAAAACCCGGTGAAGTAACTGTATTTATTGCAACCAGTTCCGGTACATTTTCCTGAACCACTCCAATCATTTGGTCTACATACCTGTCCATATATTCAAATGTAGCACCTTCCGGTGCACTTGCCACAATTCGCATCTGTCCACGGTCTTCCAACGGGGCCAACTCCTGCTGAATGTTCGTGTAGAGTAAAACAATAAAGACTCCGGCCAAACCCATGATAACAAAAGCAACCCAGCGAACTTTCATGAAAGATTCCAGGCTATCCTTATATAATTTGTTAAGCCAATTGAAAAATGGCTCCGTCATCAGATAAAATCTGTTCTTTTCAGCCCCTCTTGACAATATTTTTGTCGCAAGCATAGGGGTAAGAGTAAGTGCCACAAATGAAGAAATTATAACTGCACCCGCAATTACTACACCAAATTCCCTGAAAAGCCTTCCGGTTTGCCCCCCGAGGAAGAGAATGGGAAGGAATACTGAAACCAATGCTAAAGAAGTGGCAACAACAGCAAAGAAAATTTCTTTGGATCCCAAAATACCTGCCTCAATAGATGGCAATCCCTTCTCCATTTTTGCATAGATATTCTCTAATACCACAATAGCATCGTCAACCACAAGGCCAATTGCAAGTACAATTGCAAGCATTGTAAGCACATTTATCGAAAAGCCCGCCACATACATGATGAAGAACGCGCCGATAAGTGCAATTGGAATCACGATAATCGGGATAAGCGTTGAACGCCAGTCTCTTAAAAAGAGAAATATCACCATTATTACCAGGGCAAGTGCAACAAATACGGTTTGTTGAACTTCATTTACAGAGGCCTGGATATATTCAGTAGTGTCAAATCCAACAGCCAATTCGATATCTTCAGGCAGGTTTTGTTCAATGCGCTGAACCCTGTTATAGAACTCTTCAGCAATATCGAGCTGGTTGGTTCCCGGCTGTGGTATTACCACTACTCCAACCATCGGGATACCGTTTCTCTTTAGGACGGTTCTCATATTTTGCGCTTCCAGTTCTGCATAACCAATATCCTGAAAACGGATTTTACGGCCATTCTCTTCACGAATAATCAGGTTGTTAAATTCTTCAGGAGTGGTTAACCTGCCCATAGTGCGAACAGATAATTCAGTTACCATGCCCTCAATACGGCCAGAAGGTAATTCAACATTTTCACGGCTTAATGCATTTTGTACATCAATTGGTGTAACACTGTAAGCTGCAAGTTTCAAAGGATCCATCCAAAGCCGCATGGAATATCGTTTGGCTCCCCAAACATTGATCTCACTTACACCGGGTATGGTTTGCAGTTGTTCTTTAAACGTATTTTCTGCAATAGCTGTAAGATCAAGCAAATCCCGACGGCTGCTGTTAATATTCAGAAATATGATAGGACTGGAATCGGCATCTGCCTTACGAACCACCGGAGGATCGGCATCAGGTGGTAAATTGCGCTGTGCCCGGGCAACCTGATCACGCACATCATTGGCACCGGCTTCAATATCCACATCAAGGTTAAATTCAACTGTAACGGTACTTTGTCCCTGCCGGCTAACGGATGTAAGAGTTCTGATCCCCGCTACACTATTGATAGCCTCCTCAATCGGTTCGGTAATTTGTGTTTCAATCACATCGGCATTTGCGCCAACGTAGGTTGTGGATACGGTAACAATAGGCGGGTCAACAGATGGGTATTCCCTAACGCCAAGGTAAAAGAATGCAATGATGCCAAAAAGCACAATTACAATCGACATAACCGACGCCAATACCGGCCTTCTGATGCTTAATGATGAAATACGACTCATAATTCAGACGTGATTTGGAGATCATTGATTTCGACTTCCATTCCTGGACGCACCTGTAAAAGCCCTGTAGTAAGAACGAGGTCACCCCGCTCAATCCCATCCAAAATCTGAACTTTTTCACTTGTTCGTATGCCGGTTTGTACACGTCTTTCTTCAACTTTCCCATCATTCAATACGAACAGCTTCTGTGCATTTAATTCGGGAATTACAGCGATTGCAGGAACCATAAGCGCATTATCAATTTGTTCCATGATTAGCGTTATTGTTGCAAAAGCACCTGGAAATAACAGGATATCGGGATTGGGGCTTAATGCCCTTATTTGCAATGTTCGGGTCTGGGTATCAATCCTTGGTTCTATTGCATAAACTTCACCGGTAAAAGTAGAATCGATACCCTGAACAGAAAACAAAATGCGGTCTCCTATTGAAACCCGTGTCAAATGTCGTTCGGGAATTGAAAAATCAATTTTTATGGGGTCCATTTCCTGTAGCGATGCAATTCTGGTAGCTGGTGAGATATATGAACCCACACTCACGTACTTGAGTCCAATTATACCGGAAAAAGGAGCACGTATCTCGGTTCTGTCTATTTGTGCATCTATAAGGCGAACTTCGGCGCGCAGTACATTCACTTCATTGAGAGTAGCATCGTAGTCGTCCTGGCTGATACCACCGCGTTCGAGGAGTCTTCGTTGGCGTTCTTCCCGTTGCTCGGCAAGGTTAAGCCGGTATTCAGCACGCTGTTTCTGGGCTTGTAGCTCACTATCATTGATTTTAACAAGCAACTGGCCTTTTTCAACCTCCCGACCTTCTTCAAAAAAAATTGATGTGATTATACCTGAAGCTTCTGTGCTAAGTTCAACGACTTCATTTGCTTCAATCGTACCACTCGAAAAAATTCTGTCTTCTATGGTCTCATAGTCCATTTGAACTACATCTACCTGTAGAAGGCTGCGTGCAGGTGAATTTTGTGTCTGTGTATCAGCCGGGGAACTGAACAGTGGTTTGATTTTCGGATAAGCCAGTATCCCGAATATCAGAATTACTATGGTTATGGTAGCAACTTTTTTTGTCAAATCACCCGATTTAGGATTTAATTTTTTATGAACAATCCTTTTAACGAACAAATGTAAGAGTTAGTTCTCTTTGTTGGGATCTATCAATGTAAAATATTGTTGCAGAATCGTTTTTTTTATCAAATCATAAACCAATTGCAACAATACTGTATCATTTGACGCTGACTAATCCGGATCGTTTGATTTGCAGAAGAAAAAGGCGATGGATAAACACCGCCTCTAAGGTATTAAAAACAAGTATGTTACACCAATTGTGAGTCCAATTGTTTTTTAATATGGACTTTCGGTACGGCACCAATAATCTGGTCTACAACTTCTCCGTCTTTAAAGATCAGCAGAGCTGGAATGCTTCGGATCCCATACTTAACTGAAACCTCCGGGTTATGATCAACATTTACTTTTCCTATTTTTGCCTTCCCATCGTACTCTCCGGCTAATTCATCAACAATAGGGCCAACCATACGGCATGGGCCACACCATTCCGCCCAAAAGTCGACCAATACAGGTTTGTCAGAGTTTTCTACCTCTGAAGAGAAATTTTCATCTGTTAGTTCTAATGGCTTACTCATTACGTTCAATTTTGTTTAAATTTCTGATAAATATCCGGATAATTTATCCAAGATACATATATCATTTAATTATCAGCTTCATTGCCTTTCCTTATAAATATGTTTTCGAAGCTGGTGAATATTCTAAATTACAACCTGATTGCTTCTGGTTAGTTTCACCGCATCTTTTCCAAGAATATCATGAAGCCCGCCAAGAAGTTCGTTATTTGGCTCAACAACAAACTTGCGAACATTCATCTTAACAGGTTTTTTCTGGAAAGCTGACCTTATCTCAAATTTAACCGGTGTTTCACCTTTGTGAATACTAAAAAGTGATGCAACCTGATTGAGGTCTTGTTTTGAAATCTCTCCGGTTTTAAGCTTAATTTTCAATTCAAGATGCTTTTGATATTTTTCCCGTAAATTTTCTACCCTGTCAAGACTGTTTGCAATAATTTTCGGTGATCCATCTTTTTTTGATAATGCACCTTCAAGCAATACAATCGTATCAGTGGCGATAAGGCCCTGATGGCGATCAAATACATCATTAAATATTAATGTCTCAATATTTCCTTTCAGGTCTTCGATTTGCACAAATGCCATCGGCCTTCCTTTGCGATCACTGATCCGTTTTACCGATGTTATAATCCCAACCACTTTCAGGGTATCACGTTCATTCAGACCGGAAAGTGATTCTTCAGAAAGATTGTGAGTTGCAAACAGGCTACTATCTATTCTGAATTTGTCGAGCGGATGACCACTCAGGTAAAAACCGATTAGCTCACGTTCTTTGTTCAAGCGTTCAATATTGGTCCATGGTTCACAATCGCGAAGTTTCGGCTCACTCAGGATACTTCCGCCGGCACCAACACCTCCGAACAGGCTTACCTGGTTCAGCCTCTCTTCCTCCTGCTTTCTCTGTGCGTAGCTAAGCACATCTTCGATACTTGCAAAAATTTGTGCGCGATTTTGGTGTAATGAATCGAATGCACCTGCCTGTGCAAGGCTTTCAATGGTTTTTTTGTTACAAACCCTTGTATCGATACGTGAAGAAAAGTCAAAAATGCTTCGAAAAGTACCCTTTTCATTCCGCTCAGCTACAATCTGTTCAATCGCAGCAGAGCCTACACCTTTAATGGCAGACATACCGTACTGTACACGCCCCTGTTTTGCAATAAATCGTCCTTCAGCTGAATTGATATTGGGTGGATCAACCGGGATACCAATCCTGTAGCATTCTTCAATAAAAAAGCTCACTTTTTTGATATCATTCATATTATGGCTCAGCACAGCGGCCATGTACTCAGCTGTATAATTTGCCTTGAAGTACATGGTTTGGTAAGCAACAACCGAATAGGCTGCCGAGTGCGATTTGTTGAATCCATAGCCTGCAAACATGGCCATCTTATCGAATACCTTTTTGGCGGTATCGTTATCATATCCCTTATCGATTGCCTGCCTGATAAATTTTTCTTCTTCGGGAGGCAATAGTTCAGGCTGCTTTTTACCCATAATCCGCCTTAATACATCCGCTTCACCCAAAGTATAACCACCCATTCGTTGTGCCACCATCATAATCTGCTCCTGGTAGATCATAATTCCGTACGTAGGTTCAAGAATGTCCCTGAGATCATCGTGATCATAAACAACCTCTTCTTCACCATGCTTACGACGAATGTAATCGGGGATAAACTGCATCGGCCCGGGGCGATAGAGGGCATTCATTGCAATCAGATCATTGATGCTGGTAGGCTTGAGCTGCTTGAGGTACTTACGCATGCCATCAGACTCAAACTGAAAAATGCCGACGGTAGCACCTTTCTGGAACATTTCGAATGTTGGTTCATCGTTCAGCGGTATATCATCCAGTACATACTCTTTACCGTGATTTATTTTTACGTACTGAATGGCTGTTTTCAGAATTGAAAGTGTTTTGAGGCCGAGGAAATCCATCTTCAGCATGCCGGCATCTTCAATTACTTTTCCATCAAACTGGGTAACGTACAGCTCTGCATCCTTAGCGGTTCCGATGGGAATGAATTTGGTAAGCTTATCCGGAGCAATGATGATTCCGGCTGCATGAATTCCGGTATTTCGAACAGATCCTTCCAGAGTTTCAGCCATGCGGAGAGTTTGACCTTCCAGGCGATTATCCTGTCCTTTCAGGTCACTTAGTTCTTTTACTTCCCTGAAAGCATCATCCAGTGAAATTCCGATGGTTTCCGGTACCAGTTTTGCGATACGGTCTGCATCAGCCAAAGGCAGGTCGAGCACGCGTGCAACATCACGCACCGATGATCTTGCTGCCATGGTGCCAAACGTTATAATATGTGCTACCTGATCACGTCCGTATTTACCAACAACGTAATCAATCACACGCTGGCGGCCATCATCATCAAAGTCGATATCAATATCCGGCATTGATACACGTTCGGGATTAAGAAACCGCTCAAACAGCAGGTCGTATTCCAAAGGATCAATATTTGTGATGCCTGTACAATAGGCTACAACAGATCCTGCCGCCGACCCTCGGCCCGGACCAACGAAAACCCCCATCTCTTTTGCAGCCGCAATAAAATCCTGAACAATCAAAAAGTACCCCGCAAAGCCCATCTTTTTAATGATGGCAAGCTCATGGTTGATACGATCGATCACTTCATTACTTACTGTTGAATACTTTTCCTTAGCACCCTCAAGTGTCAGATGACGGAGATATTGATCTTCGGATGCAAACCCTTCCGGCAGTTCAAAATTTGGAAGAATAACATCACGTTTTAATTTTACCGGCTCAATTTTTTCCAGTAATTCCACTGTATTGGAAATCGCTTCAGGAAGATCGGCAAACAAAGCTTTCATCTCTTCCTGGGTCTTGAAATAAAATTCATTATTCGGAAAACCAAATCTCCGGTCACGGCCCTTCCCGATGGGTGTCGAAATCAGATCGTTATTCTCGATGCAAATAAGGGCGTCGTGCGCTTTTGCATCTTCTTTATTCAGGTAAAAGGTGTTATTTGTGGCAATGGTTTTAATACCATATTTTTTTGCAAATTTCAGCAGAACACTGTTTACACGTTCTTCCTCTTCGAGCCCATGACGCATCAGCTCTATATAAAGATCATCGCCAAACAGATTATGCCACCATTTCAGGGCTTCTTCAGCTGCAGATTCTCCGCGATTCAGGATTAAGTCTGGCACTTCACCTAATATACCTCCCGTAGTTGTGATCAGGCCTTCCCGGTATTTTTCCACCAGATCCCGGTCAATGCGGGGAAATTTGTAGTAATATCCTTCTATAAAACCAAGCGAGCACATTTCGGCAAGGTTTTCATATCCCTGACGGTTTTTTACCAGAAAAACCTGATGATAACGTTTATCCTTATGGTCGCGTGTAAATCGTTTCTGATGCCTGTCTTCCACAAAGTAGGCTTCCAGGCCAATAACAGGTTTGATTCCTGCCTCTTCTGCCGCCTTCACAAAATGAAAGGCCCCGAACATATTCCCAAGGTCGGTTAGTGCCACGGCTGGCATCCCATCTTCTTTGGCTTTTTTTACAAGGTCTTTAATATCCGATGCAGCCTGTAAAACCGAATATTTAGAATGATTATGCAGATGAACAAATGCTGAGTCGACCTTTGTGCTCCCGTTCTCGGATGGCAAATCGATCAGGACTGGTGACCGGCCTTCATCGCCGGAAACACCACGCCGTTGAAGTTCATCTACTTTGGGCATATAATTGCCGGCATCAATCAAGATAGATGCATTCCGGCTCATCTCACCCGCTTTAGCAGGCAGTTTCGGGTTTATCACTCCGATTCGTACAAGTTCGAGAAACGATCTTGATGTTGCATCAACATCAGCCGCCGCATTGTGTGCTTCCTCAAATCCAACCTGGAACAATTTTTCATGAAGTTCGCCAAGGGTGGGCCATTTATATTTACCTCTTCCGCCAGGCAAAGCGCAATATTCGGTTGATTCATCCTTCGTATCAATAGAAATTTTACATTCCAGCGGATTTTCCCTTCCCATTCGAAGGTATTCCGATCCCATGATATTCAGATCAAACTCCAGATTGTGGCCTATTACAAACGTGCAATGATCCAGATCCAGGCTAAACGCGTCCATGATCTCGTAAAGCGGAATTCCCTCCTTGTGCGCTCGTTCCGTTGAGATGCCATGTATCTTTTCGGAATTGTAGGGTATGGTGAACCCATCGGGTTTTACAATATGGTTACCACTTGAGAGAAGCTTTCCTGTTTCGTCGTGAAGCTGCCAGGCAAGCTGAACACATCGTGGCCAGTTATCAAAATCCGTAAGAGGTGCTGCATAATTTTGTGGAAGGCCGGTAGTTTCTGTATCAAAAATGAGGTACATGAAGCAGATCTTGACTGAGTTTGGATTGCCGGTTGTGCAATGCCTGTAATATACTAACCGGAGCCTGAAAATGAGAAGATAATTTCAGGCAAATTTAACGGATCTGCCAGACTTTGGCTGGTTTTTAGTTCATATATGGATGGCAGCGCCTGCATAGGCTTGCAATATAAAATGCCCAACTCTGTTCAATGATGTCTCTCGAAACCGTAACGTTCTCAGTGTGCCCGCCGCTTAGTTCAATCAAAAGTTTTGGCTGATCCAAAATATCATAAAACCCTTTTCCGTGATGAAACCGTGCAATCTCATCATCCTTGCTGTGTAAAATCATCACCGGCAACTCCCGTATCACACCAAGAAACTGATCGGTAGGAAACTTGTATTTTGCGAGCCATGTGGGAACAAACGGGTATATATCCCTGAACATCGCATGATAGTTCAGAAATGCCGAATCGAGAACAAGGCCTCTTACCTGAAACTTTGAAGCGGCATACGCGGCAACAGCACCACCAACCGACCTGCCATACAATACCATGTTATCTTCATCATAACCTTTCACCCGGCTCAGTGTTTGAACAACAGCCTCAATATCATGATATAATCCCTCCTCACTAAAGCTTCCGCTGCTTTCACCCACACCCCTGTGAAAATATAAAAACACAGATGCCCCGTTATTGATCAGTATTTCCGCCATATCCATCCCGGCACCAATCCTGCCACTATTATCATAGGAATAAATTACAACCAGCTCAGCTCTGCTATTCGGAAAATAGATGCCTTGAAGAACCTCACCATCTGACGTTTCTATCTGAATATTTTCTGTGGTCAGGCCATAATTATGCAAATTCATTTCTGGTTTCTCAGACGAATTTATAAATAACTTCTCCTGGCTGATAAAAATGAAAATCACTGCCGACAGGTACAAACCTGCAATAACCGCCAACAATATTGCCGCTAACCTCTTCATAATTCTACCCACTCACCTCCTAACCGGGCAGATTTAAAAATCCCTTCCACAATCCTGATATCGGCCAATCCATCCTCACCGGGTACTACAGGTGGTTTATTCTCTTTTATTGCAAGCGCATCATTATCCATCTGCCGGGCCTGGTGGTGGGTTGGATCTACAGAAAGTTCAATACCGTCACTGGTTTCTCCCCGCACACCGCGGAATGACTGAAACGGACTCAGCCTGTACCATCCCTCGGTGCAGTCAATATGCAGATAATCCATATTTTTTCCGAAACTGCACTCACATGTAGCAATGATGCCGCCAGGAAATTCAAGTTTAAAATCGGTGTGCTCATCCACTTCAGGAAACATTTCCGTTCGATCTGTCCGCTGAATAGCACTCACTGCCACCGGCTCCAGTCCTGTGGAATATTCCGCATGTAAATGATTGGGCAGAACAATATAAACGATATCGATATCCGGATTGTCCGCCATGGTGTGCATGTTTTCATAATCATACACATTTTGGTCTGGTATACCATAGCTCTCCTGCCATACAGGAATTTTTTCTGGTGTGCCTGTCACGATACCCCGTAACTCACAATGTTGGGTTTCAAGAAGCCCGGGGGCAACCCAGTTTGTACTATAATTGCCCAAACCAACCAGAGCCACACCCAGCCTTGATTTCTTTTTGGGCAGTATCACAGAGGGAAAGCCAAATGATGAAACCGCTAATGCTGATCCCGTTTTCAACAGAAAATTTCTTCTTGTAAGTTGTTTTGACATGAGTTTACCCTATAATGATTGATCCCATTTCTTTCAATATGCACAATGCAGATGAATTTCTTCGAAATAATTTTCAGATGGTTTATCATTCAGCAACTTCGATAAAGTTTCCTGCCTGTTATCACCTTAAATCGAGATCTTTTCAAGATCAAAATATGTCAAAACATTTGTTCTGGCTCACCACCTAATCTCCATATTTGTACTCCCACCATTCGGGTTGGTCCTTTAGATATTTATCAAACCAGGAAAGGATACTTTCTTTCCAGAGTTTGTATTTGTTATAGTCGAGTATGTGATGATCCTGATTATCCACAGCGATAAAAGCCGTTTCCTTTCCCAGCAGCTTCAGGGCTGTATACATTTGCAAGCTCTCCCCGGCCGGTACATTGGTATCATCCATACCGGTGAGGAACAATAATGGAGTGCGAACCTGATCCGCTGAATAAAGAGGGCTTTGTCCTACATAGATATCCTCCCGGTTCCAGGGAAAGGAATATGCTGTGGCTATTGCACTGTACTGAAATCCCCAGAAGCCTTCACCCCAATAACTTGCAATATTGCTGATTCCGGCATGGCTTACACCTGCTGCAAATATATCTGTCCTTGTCATCAGCAGCATAGTCATAAACCCACCGTATGAGGCGCCGATGGCGCCTACCCGTTCCCGGTCTGCATACGGATGTGCGTCAAGAAACTGGTTCACCCCTTCGATGATTTCATCAGCAACAATGATACCCCAGTCATTAACATGCAGTGCCGAAAACTCCTGGCCGTACCCAGTGGCGCCGCTTGGTTGCATCACATAGACCATGTAACCTTTCGCAGCATATAACTCCTTTGGATACCTCCCGCCAAATGCGCGGTTAACCGGCACGGTTCCACCATAATAATAAGCTATGACAGGATAAGTATTCTCCGGATCAAAATCGGGAGGATAGTAAACAAATCCGTCAATATTTCTTCCGGCACTTGTCGTAAAAGCCCAGCTTTTGTCATCGCCAAAAACTACATGTCTGAAATAATCTGAACCGGGATTCCGGAGTTGAACCGTGCGATCCCTTCTCAAATCCAGTGTATATGCCTGTACCGGCCGGGAAATTCCGGTACCGCTGTAAACCACTGTATTCCCGTTTCTTGAAATTGCCAGTTGCTGCACTACTTCGGTTTCAGTGTTCACTTTACTGAACCTCTGCTGCCTTACATCATATCTGTACAGGTTGCTGTAAGACCGGTCTGTTGTGATCAGATAAATTGTATTTGAATCACCGCCCCAAAGCGCCTGGTCGATTGCAGGGTCAAAATCGAGTGATATTGGTGTCACCACGTTTGATGCAATATCATAAAGATAAGCCTGTGTATCATAGTCGTTTGCTACCATGCCATCTGGCACATTGGTTCCAATCGCTCCAAACATGGAGGGTCCGCCTGTAAATAAAATCGTTCTTCCGTCAGGTGAAAATCGTCCGCTTCCACCAAATGGAACCGTAAAAAGTGAATCCGTTGTCATCGTTTGGATGTCCAGGAGTTGATACTCGGTAACCGTATATGGCCTTATAGAATAATCGATGTGGGAACGCGAATAGAGCAGCTTGTTTCCGTCCGGGCTGATATCATGCAGTGACGTTGTCAGAAGGCCTGCCGTCAAACGCCGTGTGGTTCCTTCAGGGACATTGAGTTTGAATAGAAAGCTTCGGGTAAAATGCCAGGGGCGCCTCTCCTCCAGGTCGTTCAGCAGCCTTACTCCCGAATCATCAGAATCAGGCCTTTCCGAAACCGTATAGATGATAAAAGACCCATCGGGCGCCCAACGGTACGTTCCAAAATCGGACACATCTTTCAGAAGCCTGTCTTGAGAACCGGTTTCCAAATCAGCCAGCCAGAGTGTTGTTTTCCCGTCAACGGATTCGGTATAGGTAAACTTCCTGCCTTCCGGCACCCATTGTAAACTGCCGAAATCCTTTCCACCCTTATATTCTCTATGGAGATTTCCGGTGGCTGTTTCACGGATTTCAAGCCAGGAATCGCCCTCACCATCGGGCGGAGACGGAAAATTGATTCTCATTGAAGCAAGGCTCCCGTCAGAGGAAATGCCAAGGCTTCCAAGCTGTGGCTGGTTTGAGAGAGTTTCGAGGTCCAGAAAACGCAATGGATTCAGAGATTGGGTAAATTCAGCATCTGCATTTGAAGAGATTGTTCCGGAGATAGTCCAGGCTGCATCATTCTCAGGATTATATACTGACCGCACCAATATTAGGTGTTTACCCTGAGTGAGCACAAGTTTTTCAGTATGATTACCCGCTTCATTATCAGCGTTTTCACTGCCAGCTTTCAGCCCTCTCTGCGTTCCATTCACATAAACTGCAAAAGGATGATGGCTTTGAATAGTTAGGGTGGCTTCTGAAAAACGGCCACTATCCATGTAGAAAGCAGACCATACAATGGCAGGGTTATCAATATCTGCAGGTATGAATTCGAGAATATCATTATCCCGGGATGCCCATGTTAATTGTCGGGATGCGGACCATTGAACAGTTTTGCCATTCTCAGGCATCCAATGGGTAATATCCAGTGGATCATGATGGAGCAGATCGTTAATTGTAAATGTTTCATTTTTAATATTTCGCACGTCATGATAAACCGGCAGCTCGATTTCAACGGGACCAAGCAACAGCCAGCTGTCAATTTGAATTTCATGTTCCTGTGCAAAAACAGACGCAGTTAAAAAAAATATCAGAGTTAAAAAAAGTGAACAAAACTTATTTTTCATGCCTGACCTGATTGAATATTTTGGTACTTATTAATTAGACTAAGACAACAAAATAAGAAAGCCTTACTTTTCGTGATATGAATTTTGGAAAGATTTACAAAGTTACCGGATCTCAAAATTATGTATTTTGAACCTATCCGGGCTTAAACCTTTGTAATAACAGTTCCAAATTTTTAATACATCATTGTAATCTTATGAAGCCAAATTCCAATCTGTTCATTCTATTTATATCGGCGGTTTTTTTAACTTTCTGTACTTCAGAGCCAGAATCCCCTGTTATTATCGGGGCTACAATGTCGCAGACGGGTGCACTTTCAACGCAGGGAATTGCTGCTATGAACGGTTATTTGCTCTGTGAGAGACATATCAATGAAAGTGGCGGATTGCTTGGCCGGCAAATCAATTTTATCATTTATGATGATGAATCAAGCCCGGATAGAGTCATTCAATTGTATGAGCAATTGATTATTGATGATGCTGTGGATGCCATAATGGGGCCGTACGGTTCAACTCTCACCGAGGCTGTTGCACCGGTTACAGAAAGCCATCAAATGGTTCATATTTCTCCATTGGCAGCAACCACATCAATCTGGGAACAGGGCCGCAGATATCTCTTTATGGTACTGCCCCCGGCTGAATTATTTTTGGCCGGTTTAATTGAAATGGCTGACGATAAAGGACTCGAAAGGGTTGGCATCATTCAGCAGAATGCCCTGTTCCCCAGGGCAGCAGGTGATGGTGCGGCTGAGCTCATTCTTGAAAAAGGGTTAACACTCACCTTCCATGAAACCTATCCCACGGGCATTGAGGATTTCACACAGTATCTCGATATGATTATCCATACAAATACACAGGTTGTTGGCATGGCTGCCTCCGCGCTGGATGATTTCATAACATTTGTGAGGCAGATGAAAGAATATGATGTAAATGTGCAGATGTTTGGCACATCCGGTGCGGTTGCGCAGTTTGGCGATGCCCTTGGTGAAGATGCTGAATATATCTACGGCCTTTCTGCATGGGAACCGGCCCTGCCTAACCCGGGAATTGACCGGTTCATTGATGATTATGAATCAAGTTTTGGGATGGCACCAAGCTTCCATGCAGCCGGTGCGTACGGAAGCTGTATGATCTTTGCTGAAGCTGCAGAAAAAGCCGGAAGCCTTGATTCAGAAGAAATCCGTGAAGTGCTGCTGAACCTTGAAACACAAACCATTTTTGGGAATTATGCTGTGGATGAACGAGGCTATCAAATTGCAAACTCCGGTTTATTTATTCAATGGCAGGACGGAAAGAAGGTGATTGTTTGGCCAGATGATGTAGCTGAAGCCCAACCGAGATTTCCAACTCCTTCCTGGGGAGAGAGATAATTCCAGAAATTTGATTCTGTTATTGTATTATTGAATTCGGTTGATACCGGGTTAGTGGAGTGCGGAGTGGGGAGTGTTGAATTTTGAGTTTTGAGTTTTTAGTTGTGAGTTACAAATCTATCTGCTGGTTTGTATTAAATTGATAAAGTAACAAGCGGCAGGAATACCAGGTAAGGCTGCAAACCCAATGAGTTGGAGCCGTGGCTGTCGCTGTCGCCATGGCCACTTTTCACCCCGACATGTTTGTCGGGACTTTCTACTCCGCTCCAGTTTTTTTACCCACCGAAGCTTCTGCGCAGGTGGGTCACTTTTCACTTTTATCAAATCTTGTCTCACGGATAAAAACGAAGTAATATATTAGAGCTATCAAAATTCCTCCTCCAATAATATTCCCGATTGAAACAAAGAAAAGATTACTTGTAACTGCCCAGAAAGTGACCTCTGACGGCAGTTCAAGATCTACGGAATCGGTTTCTGTTACCAGCGCCAGAATAAACTGGAACATATTACCTGTACTGTGTTGAAAGTTCATCGCTGGTACAGCTGCTACCGGTAAAAAAAGAGCTATAAATTTGTCTGTAAGGGAACGGCCCGCCATGGCAAGCCATAATCCGGAGCAGATCATCAGATTCCCAAAAATACCGATAATTGTTGTTTGCAGGGGATTAAATGAAAGCTTGGCGGCAGAAATAGTTTTTGCAACATCCACAATTGCATGATCAAAAATGTGAACCAAGCCGGAAAAGTAAAAAAGAACAACAATAAGAGCTGCCCCAAGCAAATTGGATAAAAGTACAATGGACCAGTTGATGGTTATCTCAACCAACCTGATTTGTCCGGAAGCCCATGCCATTGCCGACAAATTGTTTGTAGTAAAAATCTCTGCTCCTGCTATAAAAGCTATGATATAGCCCATTGCATAAAACAAAGGCGCTATAATTGCAGATATACTGGGTTCAATGTAAGGATGTGCATAAGTATACAGTTCATATAAAGCGCCAAGTGATATAAACCCGCCCCCCATCAGGCCAAGTGTCATGGTTTTGTAAAAAGGATATTTAGTTTTTTTAACCCCAATTCGAAGAACCTGTTCGGCAATCTGGGTAGGTTCGTATGCATCAATTCCGTACCCCTTGCTTGGTAGTGAATCAGAGTTTAGATCGTTTTCCTGGGACATTCAGTATTTTTAAACTGTAATTATGGTTCCTGATATATGAAATTTTATTCAGTGTTTTACAATTTACTCAATCAACTCACCCGAATATAGTTTCTTCATCACTTCAATTTTTTCGGGGTTATCCAGTAATGCCCTGTCCGAAAACATCATAATACCGGAAGATGGCGGTTTTGAACCTATTGTCATCACCTCTCTGAATTCTTCAACAGTCACAACATCAGGATTATCGTGCGCCTGTACAATAGGCCAAATTATTGGATTGTAATCAGATGACCAGCTTATCTGATCACCCAGCCAACTTGTATATTCTCCAACCCATGATGCCGGCCGGTTTTTCATTTTATGAAACAACATTGGCGAGAGTACATCTGCCATTTCAATGAATGAATCAACATCAATACCAAGTGTTTTGTAAAGGGCTCCATCATAATCATCAGGAAACCAGGAGCAGTAAAAGATGCCAAGAAGTGCATCGGGTTGCATCTCCTGAAGAATCAGCTTCATTCCGGATACCCAATTATTGAGTACCGTGCTTCGCCATTCTCTCCAATCAGAATCAGCATTTTCCAAAATCCAGGCAGCTTTTTCAGGAATATCAGTACCGATAACCTGCAAATCGGCATGTTCTGAAAATAATGAGGTGCATCTGTCACAAAAACAGGTTTCCGGTAAAATAGGATCCGGGGTTTCAAATTGTGCATGCCAGTGCACATAATCTAAAAAAATACCGTCCACATCATACGTTTCAAGAATTTCACGCAATTGATTTGTTCGATAATCCCAAAATCCAGGATGTGTTGGGCATACGCCCATAAACCAGTCGGCAGGTGGGGACTTTTCGCCATATTCATTAATGGGCCAGGCATCAGGATGATTTTCTACATAATTGCGGCCAAGCAAGGTTGGAAACTCTACAAAAACATGCACATTTTGGGAATGCGCGGTTTCGAAAAGCTCTTCATTCAAGGATATACTCCTAACAAATATCGCATTCATTCCCAATTCATCGAATCGATACCCGGCTTCGATCAGCGTTCCCGGATTTCCGTACACCCCCTTCACAAACGGCAGTACTGCCTGATCAACTTCGAGGGGCACGGCCTTATTACAGGCTGGTAACCCGGTGAAGATGATTAAAAAAGATGCCAGAATGAATAAGCTGCTGCTAAAAAATTTCATGAATTTATAAACTGGATTAAAGTTTTAAACCCATAAAATATAAAACAGACCAGACAGATACTTGCAACAGAAGTGTGGCAGTTACCCTTTATTGACAATCTGCTTACCTTGCAACGAATTCTGCCAAAATAAATGTTAAATGGCTTAAAGGAACGTGTAACCGAAGGCAACTTAAGAAATTCATGTCTATCAAAGAAAATTTCAAATTCAAAGATCGATTGATCAAGGGTATTGAGAATGATGGGAGGTTTAAAATCAGTGTGGTAAAAACAACCGAAGTGGTTCAAACTGCAAAACAAAATCACAATCTCTCAATGCTGAATACGGTATTGCTTGGGCGATCACTTACAGCGGCAATCCTACTTGCTTCCGAATTGAAAGGTGAGGAGCGAATCAAAATACGCCTTGAAGGCAGCGGACCTGTGGGTATGATAACCGCTGAAGCTAATCATGCGGGTGAAATACGCGGTTATGTTCAACACCCCGAAACAGAGCTTGATTATTCTGATGAAACAACTTCCATAGGAGACGGGATTGGTATAGGCCTGCTCGTGGTTTCAAAAACACTGTATAATGAAGCTGAACCACGTATCAGCTCCATAGAAATCATAAAAGGAGATATTCTGTCAGACATGGCCCATTACATGGTTCAATCAGAGCAAATTCCATCTGCTTTTTTACTTGATGTGAGCTTGAAAGACAATGGTGATGTTTTACAGGCAGGTGGAGTGTTGGTTCAGCGTATGCCAGGAGCCGATGACACCGTGATGGATATGCTTCAGCTGCACCTCACGGAATTGCCACCAGTTGCAAAACTTCTAGAAGATGGCAAATACGTGGATGAGATTATGTGGTTAGCCAGCCGACCATTTCAGGTAAAAGAACTTGAAAGGCAACCTATTCACTTTTTCTGCAGATGCAGCCCGGAACGATTTATCAATGCTTTATCAATGCTTAACTATAAAGACCTGCGTGAACTAAAAGGTGAAAAACAGGAGATCATTTGCCATTATTGTGGCAGAAAGCATATTGTATCAAAAAAAGAAATGACAGCCATTTACGAAGCAGCAAGGGCCAAATTAAACTAAGATGAATCAAAAAAAAGAAGTGATTATTGTTGGCGGAGGTTTCGCCGGAATATCGGCAGCCAAAGTACTGAGGAACACTGAATGGAATGTTACCATCATTGATAAAAAAAACCACCATCTCTTTCAGCCTCTTCTCTACCAGGTAGCAACTGCTGCACTTTCTCCTGGTGACATTGCAATGCCTATTCGTGCAATTTTTAGCAAAGACCGGAATATCCGCACTATTTTGGGTGAAGTTATCAAAATAAATGTCAATGAAAATTCCCTGATACTCAAAACTGGGGAAGAGAAATTTTTTGACTACCTGATACTGGCCCCTGGTGCTGAATATCATTATTTCGGAAATAATGATTGGGCAAATTATGCCCCGGGACTCAAAACAATCGACAATGCGCTTGATATCCGTGAGCAGATATTGATTTCGCTTGAAAAAGCCGACCAGATTCAAAACCGGGATGCACGAAAACCATTCCTTAGATATGTGATTATTGGAGCAGGGCCTACCGGCGTTGAAACTGCCGGTGCTATCTCTGAGATTGCCAAACGCAATATGATGCGCGATTTTAAGAACATTAATCCGGAAGATACCGAGATATTTCTGATTGAGGCAGGCCAAAGAGTGTTGAATGGTTATACTCCGGATCTGTCACAAAGAGCCAAAGAAGATCTTGAGAAAATGGGTATAAAAGTACTGCTTAATACAAAAGTAACAGGTATAAATAAGGATGGTGTACAAACCGACAGCCAATTTTTTGAAACTCCAAATATTGTATGGGCAGCGGGTGTCACCGCATCACCGCTAATCGGTGCACTCGGGATGGAAACCGATAAAACCGGCAGACTGAAGGTGAATCCCAATCTTACTGTTAAGGGCTCCGATTCAATTTTCGTTATCGGGGATGCCGCTTATATTGAAGATGAGCAGGGAAATTCTGTTCCAGCACTTGCCCCTGCTGCACTACAAATGGGCCGGTACGTTGGAAAGATGATAAAAAATGGTGCAGATGTACGTAATAGTGTACCATTTCGATACACGGATAAGGGAACAATGGCTACAATCGGGCGGGCAAAAGCTGTAGCTGATATTCGCGGCCTGAAGTTCAGGGGCTTCTTTGCATGGTTATTATGGTCTGTCATCCACATATTTTTTCTGATTGGATTCCGTAACCGGTTCCGGGTGTTCGCAGAATGGGTTTGGCACTATATCACCTTTAAACGGGGTGTAAGGCTGATTACTGGGAGAAAATCAGTTTAGAAGTTCGATATGAGTTTCTCTCACTATTTTAAGAATTCGACTGATAACCGTCTTTTGGAGTGGGATTTGTAGTATATGGTGCGGGGAGTGTGGTATGAGGATTTTGGTATGAGGTGTGGGGAATTTCACTAAGCTTCATCACTGAGTTCGGTACACTTTTCGCTTCGCGGGAATCGCTATCGCTCCAGCTTTTCACTAAAAATCTGATACCAAGTCAAACTGCAAAAGAGGTGCCGCACCCGCAGGATTCACTTGCATTAGGATTATCGAAAGTAAAACCGCGAGCGTCAAGTCCGTCAGGGTAATCGATTACGATACCATTGAGATACATCATGTGCCTGGGATCAACAACAATATCCATGCCTTTACTATGAACAATTTTATCCTCATCCGTGCGATGATCAAAACCAAGCTTATAGCTTAAGCCGGAACAGCCTCCGCCTTCTACAGCTACTCTCAAATACAGGCTATCGTCAAGGTTCTCATCATTCTTGATTTTTTTAATCTGCCTGGCAGCCCGTTCTGTCAATTTTACCGGATCAAGATCAGAGTTCTTTAAAGTTTCCTGATTTGATTCGGATTCATCATCAGTAAAATCAATTAATGATGCAATAACATCGTCTAAGTTTTCTTCAGGCAGAGACATAGTTTCAGTGTTTATTTCGTGATATTTGAAAAAGCAAAATAATCCGTTTCAGATCTTCTGAATAGTTCCAGCACACCGGCGCTAACCAGATTTACTAAAATTTTTGATGCCCGGTATGTTGTCACGTTAACAAGTTGAGAGTATTTAAGAACGGTTATTTCACCGTATTCATTCAGATACCTGAAAAGCATCTGTTCATTTTCACCATATTCAAATGTTACTCCTTCATCAGAGTTTGTTTTTTTCAAAATTTCGGTAAGCTCATCGCTTGCCAAAACGCTTTCATCTTTTTCCCTGACAAAAACCAGCCGTTTCTTACTGCTTTTCAGATAAACAGGTTTTTTATTAGCTTCAGGCACCCTTACAACCATCACATCGTATGGCCCGGTGTGAACCAGTTCAATACGTATAGGTACTTGCGGGACACAGAAATCACCCGCGGCTTTATACAAAAGAAACTCTTCTTCAAAATATGCTGATATACCTGTGATGTTTTTATAATCATCAACACCAATGAGAATGGTCCCGCCATTAGTATTGGCAAATGCCGCAATTTCTCGGGCAATTTTTTCGGGTGTCGGGGTTGTTTTTTTGAATTCGAGGTACTTGCCTTCCCCGGTCTGTATCAGATTCCGGAGGTCATCACCATTCATCTGGGAGATGACGATTTCACCGTTTGGGAGTAACATGATATCAAATAAATTTTTGGAAGGTCTTTAAACTTTTTGAAATGATTATGAAGATATGAAATCAAACTTATCCGGAAATACAACAAATTTCAATTTCAGATCATAATTTCTTCCTTGGCATTTCTTGTCATCAGTTCATTCACGGCATCTTTGGGGTTCATATTTTCAAAAAGTACTTTGTATACAGACTCAGTAATTGGCATTTCAACATTGTTCTTTCTTGACCATTGTGTAACAGATCGTGCTGTTTTAACTCCTTCTGCCACCATTGTCATACCTGCTTTTATTTCATCCAACGTTTTACCTTTTCCGATGTTGTAACCAACATAGCGATTCCGGCTGTGCTGGCTGGTGCAGGTTACAATAAGATCTCCCATTCCAGTTAAACCGGAAAAAGTATCCTGTGATGCACCGAGCATACTTCCCATCCGTTTCATCTCATGCAACCCACGTGTTATCAGTGCGGCTTTGGCATTGTCGCCAAGTTCGGCTCCGTCAACAATACCGGCTGCAATAGCCATAATATTTTTCAGTGCTCCTCCAATTTCCGCACCAAGTATATCCTGGTTAAGATAAACCCGAAACATGGATGTCATGAATGTATCCTGGATAATCCTTGCCACCCGTTTGGAGTAAGCACTGGCAACAACCGTTGTAGGTTTGTTTTGGGCAACTTCTTCGGCATGGCTTGGGCCGGTAAGTACTCCGATCTGATCCTCAAGAACAACCCCATCAAATATGTGAACCAAAATTTGTGAGGGTGTCATCAAGGTATCCTGTTCGATACCTTTTGCCACGGAAACAATGATTTCAGTACCTCTGAGGTACGGCCTTGCTTTCAGTGCCACTTCCCGTATTGCATGTGTTGGCGTGGCAAAAACTATCATTTCAGCACCTTTAACTGAGAATTCAATTGTACTTGTGGCTTTAACCGAATCCGGTAGCATAAGGTCAGTAAGATACAGCGGATTTTTTTTATGGCTCATGATTCCTTCAACTACCTCTGGCTCCCTTGCCCATACAGATACTTCATAGCCCTTGCCTCCCAGAAGAGACGCCAGCGCTGTACCAAAACTTCCTGCACCGATGATACTTATTTTATTCATGAAGGAACCTTTTCTTCATGGATTCTACCCCTTGAGGGTTTAAATGATTTTACCCGGTTTTCCGTACCCTGCATCAGGCGTTTGATATTTCCGCTATGTTTAATAACGATACCAATAGCAAGTGCGCTACTAAAAAGTATAATGCTGCCATCAATATCCCACTCCAAAGCATATCTCATAGTTAATTGTGAAAATGGATAAATGATTGCGCTGGCTATGGATCCAAGCGATACGTAACGGGTTGTAAACATCACAATCAAAAACAGGGCAAGTGAGATACTAATGGAAACCGGCTCAATACCATATAACATCCCACAGGCTGTGGCAGCGCCTTTACCACCGCTGAAGCCTGCATATACAGGAAACATGTGTCCGATAACCGCTGCTACTCCTGCAAAAATGAGAAGCATTGAGTCCACTTCCCAGTTTGCATAAAGTGAAACCGGCCCGCTGCCAATATTCCATGCAAGCTGGCTAATTACAGTAGTACAGAGAAGCCCTTTACCAAAATCGAACAATAACACCAGTGTACCGGCTTTCCATCCAAGTATTCTAAAAGTATTGGTTGCCCCGGCATTACCGCTGCCGTGTTCCCGAATATCGATTTTATAGAATATTTTCCCCGTCCAAAGTGAACTTGGTATAGCGCCTATTAAGTAACTAATCAGTACAACGACGAATAGTGACAGCATCTGGTGCGTTTCCGTTCAGTATTAATTTCCGTAAAAATAGTAAATAGATCAGGGAGAACCGAACAACGCCAAAAAAAATTTAAATATGCCTCTCTGCATGATAGGAGGAGCGAACAAGCGGCCCGCTCTCTACATGCTCAAGCCCCAAATTTTCACCTATCTCCTTGTAAGCAGCAAACTGGTCGGGATGAATCCATTCAATTACAGGATGGTGCAATTTGGTAGGTTGCATATACTGGCCAATAGTGAGAACATCAACTTTGTTGTCAGCACAATCCTGCATCAGTTCTACTACTTCCTCCATGGTTTCGCCAAGGCCGACCATAATACCGGTTTTTGTTCTCAGTTCCTGGTCTTTACAGCGTTTCAGCAATTCCAGTGAACGTTCATATTTTGCCTGTGGACGCACATTCCTGTACAGCCTTGGAACAGTTTCGAGATTATGACTGAGTACATCCGGAGGTGTATCGATTACAATTTGAAGGGCTTCCCATACACCACGGAAATCGGGTATAAGAGATTCTATTGTTACTCCCTGAATTGTTTCCCTGAGCAGCCTGTGGCATTCCGCAAAAATCGGTGCGCCGCCATCGTTTCTTTCATCCCGGTTTACAGATGTAATTACTACATGCCTGAGTTTCATTTTTGAAGCAGCATCCGCAACTCTTCTGGGTTCCTCCCAGTCGAGGCCCTGAGGCGGACGCCCTGTTTTAACTGCACAGAATGAGCATGAACGTGTACAAACATCTCCCAAAATCATAAAAGTTGCGGTTCCGGCTCCCCAGCACTCACCCATATTCGGGCAGCGGGCTTCCGAGCAAACTGTATGCAGGTTGTTTGACCGGATCGTCTCCGCAACTTCCTTGAATTTTTGGCCAGAGGGCAGCTTTACCCTTAGCCAGTCGGGGCGGCGATCGCCCGGAATACTTTTTTCAACGACGTTTAATTCTTTAATCATGTTTATTCATTTTGGCTTGTATCCGGAAATCAGGCTTATAAAGGTAAGGATAATATCTTAAGCGTTCAGGAAACAGTATCTAAATTTCATTTACAAACTGATTATTGTTTTCGTTCAGCATGATCATGCTATCGGGAGATGACGGTAACCTATTTATGCTGACATTAAATACCTCGGAAAAGTGCCGTAACAGCCTGTTTTTAATTTCATTCATATCCATTTGTTTTCCCAAAATAGTTGATAAACTGGTAACCGATTTATTCTTGAGGCCGCATGGCACAATATGGTCAAAATAACTGAGATCGGTATTCACATTTAAGGCGAAGCCGTGCATTGTAACCCACCTTGAGCACCTGATCCCCATCGCACAGATTTTTTGGCCTTTCACCCACACTCCTGTTAATTTTGAAATACGTTCGCCTTTGATACCATAATCTGAAAGTGTTCTGATAACCACTTCTTCAAGAAAACGCAGGTATTGATGGATGTCTGGAAAATATCTGTCCAGGTCAATGATAGGGTAACCAACAATCTGTCCCGGCCCATGGTAGGTAATATCTCCGCCACGGTCTATCTCAACATATTCTGCTCCAATTTCCTTCAACTCTTTCAATCCTTTCAGCAAATGTGAGGATTTACCACTTTTTCCAAGAGTATAGACATGCGGGTGTTCAACAAACAAAAAAGTATCGTTCTTACGATGCTCAGGAATAATGCCATCCCGAAACTGTAGTTTTTGAGTAATCAGTTCACTCTGAATACTTTTTTGCAAATTCCAGGTATTGTGGTAAGGCTGTAAGCCCAGGTCGTATACATCAATTGTGTTTTCCATGGGCACAAGATAACCAAAAAAGGGAAAAGTGGGTTCACTCAAGAACCCACTTCTCGGTGTCCTGTCTCCTTCAACTACTAACGAGATGCTCTTTCTAAGTTCGAATGATAAATATAACAGGAAGGTGATACTGCACTCTTACCGGCCTGCCGCGCTGCATACCAGGGATAAATTTCATTTTAGAAACAACCCTTATAGCCTCTTCATCGCAGCCTCCTCCTATTCCCCGTATTACTCTCGGGTTCTCAACTTCACCTCGTTCATTCACTATGAATTGCACAACTACCCTGCCCTGAATATTAGCTCTCAATGCCATTTCAGGATAACGTACCTCATTTTGTATTGCAGCAAGCCCTCCAATAAGTACCGGCATTTGCTCTACCACCACAAAAAAACCTTCCTCCGGCTCTTCAAGCAAGTCTTCTTCTTTAGCAGGCGGGGGTGGCGGGGGTGGCAAAGTCACGAAACTATCGAAACGCAACTCCGCATCAATCATAATCTCGACGTCTTCAATAATTATATGATTTGGTACAGCAACCGGCACCGGAGGACGCGGTGGCGGGGGTGGCATTTCACGCTGTTCAGTCTGTACAATTTCCTCCATCTCAATCTCTTCATGTTCAATAACCTGTACAAGTTCCGGCTGTTGAACAGTAAACTCTATTCTAAACAAAATAACCAGAATAATGAGTGCAAATAATAATCCTGTTTCAAGAAGTATTACGTAGTAGTTACGAAGGTTTGCTTCCGGCCTTCTCTTTATCTCGTGGTTGGGTATCAGTTTGTCTTTCATGGTCTTTCACCTCACATTTCATTAGTAGTGGGCTGATAGACATTGGAGAAAAAGACCATCTATCTATATATAAATTAGACAGAGAATATTAAGATTAGATGTGATTTTTTTTGTTACGTTAATTATTCTATGATTACACAGTGTCCGGATCTGTTTTTGAGAATTCGGCAGGGGTAAGGTTTTTAGACAATGGACAATAAAAATATGATCGATATTATAATATCGCAGGAATTAACGTGTTACTTTTCACTATTGGACCAGCTTTGTTGAGTTGAGTATAGAAGGGGAAAATGGGCCCATTCCTGAGCCCATTTTACGGTGTCCTGTCTCCTTCAACTACTAAAGTTTTTTCAACAGGAAATGCTTTTTAACTCCTGATCATAAAAATGACAGGCAAATTGTATTGTACTCTTACGGGCCTGCCACGCTGCATTCCCGGTTTAAATCTCGCTTGAGATACTACTCTGATGGCTTCTTCATCGCAGCCACCCCCGATTCCTCTGATTACTCTCGGGTTTTCAACTTCACCTCTTTCATTCACAATAAACTGTACATAAACTCTTCCCTGGATATTTGCCCGCAGGGCTCTTTCAGGGTAACGCACTTCTCTTTGCAAAGCTTCCGGCCCTCCGATTAATTCAGGCATCTGCTCCACAAGAATAAAGAATCCATCTTCTGGTTCCTCATCTTCCTCCTCTTGTTGTGGCGGAGGAGGTAATGCTAACTGGCCACCAAAATCAAGCTCAGCATCAATCATGATATCAATATCTTCTATGATCTCATCATTTGGCACGGGTACAGGTACCGGCGGCCTCGGAGGGGGTGGAGGAGTTTCTTGCTGTTGAGTTTGAATGATTTCTTCCATTTCAACAATTTCCTGCTCATCCACGTAAATGATTTCCGCTTCTGATGTCCGAAAGTCAATCCTTACAAGTGCCGTCAAAATTAACAAGGCAAGTATAAGGCCGGTTTCAAGAAGAATTGTATAGTAGTTGCTGAGTTTGGCTTCAGGCTTTCTTTTTATGTTGTAGTCGGGCTTAAGTCTTGGGTCTTTCATGTTCACTGACCTCTCTGTTTAGTAATTATTGTTAGGAGACTATCTTTATTCAGCAAGATAAGTTCCAAATGTAAATTTTTTGTGAGTATTTAAGTTTTTTTTATCTTTTTATCGCTTTTATCAATATAAGAAAACCAAAGATATTTTGCGGAAAAAAAGTTTAATTTGATGTGGAAAAGCGGTTTTTTTGCCTTGAAAGTCAGCCGTAATTTTTCAGTAAAACCTGCTTGTCAGAACTAATTTAACATGTGAAATGCGTACTCTTTATTTCATTCAAGTAATGATCCAAATCCATTAATTTATTCATGTTTTTTGCATATTTTTACATTAATCAGGCTGTCAATTCGAATCTGATAAAACAGAATAACCAAGTTCCCAGCGTGAAAAAATGAATGGCTCAGCTTGATATTTTCTTCCTATTCTGAGTAACCAGCAGCCAGTCTGTTACAATCCTTCTACGTGATTATTTGTCTGGATAAAACGGCCTGAAATAAAAAGGCGGCCTTGTTTTAAGTCCGCCTTTATTTACCCCAACATGAGGTTTTTTAGTTATTAAAAGCCATCTGATTATATGGATGCTCCATCAATCATTTTTTCCACTATTTTTTTGGCTTGCTGCCAAGATGCACGCCTTCGCCATAGGCTTCTGCAACTGCTTCCATCACCGCCTCACTCATTGTTGGGTGTGGATGTATAGCACTGATAATTTCATGCCCTGTGGTCTCAAGGTCTCGGGCAACAACAGCTTCCGCAATCAGTTCAGTTACATGAGAACCGATGATATGGCAACCAAGCCACTCTCCGTATTTCTCATCAAAGATTACTTTCACAAAACCTTCTTCATGTCCAAGCCCTGCAGCCTTACCGCTGGCAGAAAATGGAAACTTGCCAACCAAAATGTTATAGCCTTCTTCTTTAGCCTGTTTCTCTGTGAGCCCAACTGAAGCGATTTGTGGTTCACAGTATGTACACCCGGGGATGTTTTTGTAGTTAATGGGTGCAGGTTTTTTACCGGCCAGCTGCTCAGCAAGAACCACGCCCTCATGCGATGCTTTATGAGCGAGCCAGGGCGCACCAATCACATCTCCTATAGCATAGATGTTATCAGCAGTGGTTTTGTATGTCTTTTTATCCACTTTAATTGCACCTTTCTCCGTTTTCACACCTGCTTTATCCAGGCCAATATCTTCAATATTTCCTGTAACGCCAACAGCGGAAAGAACAACGTCTGCTTCCACTTCCTCGTTTCCGTTTTTTGTTTTAATAGTAACTTTGACACCTTTTCCTTTCTTCTCAACTTTTTCTACAGAACTCTCTGTAAAAATGTTGATTCCTTTCTTTTTGTAAATCTTTGCCAGCTCTTTCCCAATGTCTTCATCCTCAACCGGAACCAGCGTTTTCTGAAGCTCCACAAGGGTTACTTCTGTTCCAATCGAATTATAGAAATAGGCGAATTCAACACCTATAGCCCCTGCGCCAATCACAACCAGTTTCTTAGGCTGTGTTTCGAGCTGCATGGCCCGCTCCGAATCGATTATCATCTTACCGTCAATTTTCAGGTTCGGTAACTCTCTTGGGCGGGCACCGGTTGCAATAACAAAATGTTTGGCTTTTATACTTTCAGTCTCTTTTCCATTTTCATCCTGCACTGACAACTCTTTCGCAGATTTGAAAACTGCCTTTCCATTGATTACATCTATTTTATTTGCCTTCATCAGGAATTGCACGCCTTTGCTCATTTTATCTGCAACTTTGCGGCTTCGCTTGATCATAGCCTCAAAGTTGGCCGAAAACTCCTTGATTTCAATACCATAATCAGCAGCATGAGAAATGGATTCAAATACTTCAGCCGATCTCAGGAGTGCTTTCGTTGGAATACAGCCAATATTCAGACACACACCACCCAAAAACCGTTTCTCCACTACTGCTGTTTTAAACCCAAGCTGCGACGCCCTGATTGCAGCTACATATCCGCCCGGACCGGTTCCAATAACACAAACATCAAATTCTTTTGCCATGATGATCTAATTTATATATTCAATTGATTTCACATTCAGGTACAGTCCATTTCCAATTGCCGGACCAATACCAGATTCAAGCTATTTAAGGTAAGGAATCTATTGAAGATTTTTAAACCCGGATTATGCAGTTGAAGCAACCCAACAGAAAGCATCAAAAACTGTTAGCTGATAGCTATAATAAGTCTGGTTCTTATAATATTTTCGGTTTTTCTAAAAGTTTAAATTACTGATACAGATACCGACAGGTAAGCAAACCGGTTTCTCAATAATGATCAAAATCGCCGCGCTTTTTTCTCATAAAATAATCTTTGGTTGCTTCCACTACCTTGGGAGCCAGTAAAATGGTTGCCGTCATCGTTGGTATAGCCATCATCGCAAACATACCGTCTATCAGATTCACCACCAGGTCAATCGATGTTATAGAGCCAAGAAAAATGGCGAATATGTAAAAGTAATTGTAGTAATGTTTTCTATGGGCACCACCAAGAAAATTCAGACATTTTGTACCATAGTACGAATAGGTAAACATGGTGGTAATACTGAAAACAAATACACATATAATGAGTAAATAAGGGCCAACCACAGGAATTCCTATTTCGAATGCAACTGCGGTCATCGTGATACCATCCACGCTGGTATCGGTCCATGCACCTGTCATGAGCAATGCAAGTGCAGTCATAGAGCAGATAAGCAAAGTATCGATAACTGGTTCTAGCATTCCAACCAGCCCTTCACGAACCGGTTCACGGGTTTTAGCTGCTCCATGAGCCATCGCTTCTGTACCTATTCCCGCTTCATTTGAGAAGGCGCCACGGCGAATTCCCATCGAAATCATATAACCAAGTGCGCCGCCAAATGCAGCTTCTTCACGGGCAAATGATCCTTTAAAAGCATCCGTTACAATTAATGAGAGATACCCGGGAACATCTGAAAAATTGGTGATGATGATATAAACTACGGTAAAGATATAAATCAGAACCATCAGAGGAACAAGCCGGGCAGCCACATGGCCAATCCGTTTAATTCCGCCAAATATTACCAGGGATACCAGCATTACAAGTACAATACCTGTAATAATATCAGATAAACGAAAACCAGTCTCGGTTATGAAAGAGCCGGATAATATCATGGTGTTATATCCAAGCAGCCCGTTTTCGGCCAGCATTGTATCACGAATGATTTGAGTTAGCTGGTTCGACTGGAAAATTGGTGCACATCCAATGAGGCCGGCAAGGCTGAAGAATATTGCAAGCGGCTTCCACTTCTTTCCGAGACCTTCCACGATGTAGTACATGGGGCCGCCCTGAATTTTGCCACTTGTATCTTCGCCACGATACATGATGGAGAGAGTACACGTAAAGAATTTGGTTGCCATTCCCACAACAGCAGTTACCCACATCCAGAAAATGGCGCCCGGACCGCCAAGGCCAAGAGCGATTGCCACTCCACTAATATTCCCCATTCCTACAGTAGCAGCAAGTGTACTGGATAGAGCCTGAAAATGATTGATCTCACCAGGTGCATTCGGATCCTCGTATTTTCCTGATAATACCTGAATACCATGCCTGAAATGACGGTATGGAATGAACCGGCTGTAGATGAGAAAGAAAATCCCCCCGCCAACAAGCAATACAAGCAGAGGGGTGCCCCAGGCATAATTCGCAAATGTTACAAGAGTTTGTTCGATGAATTCCAGGAGACAGCCTCGTATTTTGTTTTGTCAGATCACATTTCGACAACGGACGGAGCCGGGCAGTTATATAGAGATTTGCTCGAATAATATCTAATAATTGCCTGCAAAATCAATGAAAAATCTTTTTTCCGTCCGCTGTTGTATAGAATTTAGCTATATAATCATTTTCTGAACTTTATCCATTCGGGCATAATTGATAAAGTCGATCATCGGCGGCTCGATATTGCTGTTTCTCAGAAAAATTGCAATCTGGGCTCTGTGATGCTGCCCGTGAATAACCAGATGGTTAGAAATTTGCCATATCGAGTTTCTGTATTCCATTCCTTTGGAGTTACTGTACTCAATGATGGCATCCAGATTCACATCGTGATCACCAATCAGATCAATCCACATTTGAGCCGCTTTCTTGGCTTTGAGTTTTAAATCCTGAATATCATATTCGGCCCAAAAATCAAGATCCGCATCAGCAGAATATTCAACTACCCTGCTATACCAAATTTTTTGCGCATTGATAATGTGAGAAAGAAATGCCGAACAGGCACTTTGTTCTTTGAAGGGTGCATGCTCCATAAAAAGATCTGCCAGCCGTCGTGAGCACCAAAAATCGAACTGGAAGAGTTGCTGTAGTTTTTGTCGTTCGTTCATATACATATTGGTTTAAAGATTTAGTCCATAATAACGTGAAATTCCACTTAAAATAAATTGAACACTGATAGCAAGTGCAATAAAGCCCATCAGACGGGTCATAACATTCAGGCCAGTTGGCCCGATGTATCTTGCCGACACAGGTGCAAGCCTCAATAATCCGTAAGTAATTACTGAAACCAATAGTACAGATACTCCATGTACCAGATAATCGGTTACTCCATCAGCCTGTGTTGCAAATCCTATCACCACTGCAATACTCCCGGGACCTGACAACAACGGTAACGCAAGCGGGCTAAAGGAAATATCTTCTTTTTCTTTGGCTGCGGCTTCATCCTCATCAGTTAGTTTTCTGCCACCTGTTTCAGGGTTCAACATGGAATATGCAGCTCTCATGATAATTAATCCACCCGCAATTCGAATTCCTGCCAAAGAAATTCCAAAAAAGCTCAAAATAAATGTTCCGATCAGCAAAAATGTGATCAAAACACCAAACATATAGATGCCGGCTTTATTGGCTATTCTGATTCGCTCCCGCTCGCTGTATCGTTCTGTAAGAGATACAAAGATAGGCATGGCTGCCAGCGGATTAACGACAGAAAACAGGGATGAAAAACTTGCAAATAACAGGCCAGCCATTCCCACCACCGTAACTGTGTGCTCGGGAATGGCTTCGGATATCAATTCAATCATACCTTAAAGATAGACAGGTTTTTCACAATAAAGAACGACGAAATTACCGGGTGGGTGAACGCTTTAAATTTGTATTTTGAGACATGTACTTATTTTGAGATGCTGGAGAAGTTTTCCCGTAGAAATGTTTTCTGTATATGTTAGGGCAAAGCAAGAAAAGCATCACCATACAAACAGCCATTTGGTCAGATCGGAATTTGGAGCATTTTGTTTGTGATAGTTTCGTTTAAATATTATTGTTTCAATTCATAAAAATGATAACGGTTCTTTGATTTGTGAACTATAATTACGATTCAATCATTAACAATTCAAAACTAAATTAAAAGCTGATCCATATTACTTAATCAGCATTAAATCCTTCAAAAACAAGTAAACATGAACACTAAAACGATACTCAGGGATGCAGCGTCAATCATTGAGGGCGAAGGAACCAAAAATGAAAAATTACAGGCTATTTGCGAGCTTTTAGATGAGCGCATAGATGTATTTAACTGGACCGGTTTTTACCTCGTTGCTCCTGATGAGGAAAGAATGCTGGAACTCGGCCCGTACGTTGGCGCATCAACCGATCATACCCGCATTCCATTTGGTACCGGTATATGCGGACAGGCTGCCGAAACCCTTGACACGTTTGTAGTACAGGATGTAAGCCAGGCCGACAACTATCTTGCTTGCAGTGTAGACGTAAAATCAGAAATTGTAGTACCCATCATGAAGGGAGATACATTCGTCGGTGAGATGGATATCGATTCTCATACTCTCAACGCCATCACCCTGGAACTGAAGGAATTATGTGAGGAAATCTGTAAAAGGCTTCCTGTGATTTTTTAATGTGAATCCCTCTTCACCTCCCCACCCGATTTACCCCTCAGAAAATCCAGATCAGCACCAAGGTGTGCCTGTAATACATTTTCCTGATAAAGCTTCCAGTAACCACGGCCCATATGTAAAGGCAAAGGATTCCATGTTTTTCTTCTCTCGGCAAGCTCTTCTTCCGTTACATGCAAAATCAGCTTTCGATTCGGCACATCCAGTTCAATAATGTCGCCATTCTGAACCAGCGCCAATGTTCCCCCATCGGCAGATTCAGGAGAAACATGAAGTACAGCCGTTCCGAACGCAGTGCCGCTCATACGTCCATCCGAAATCCTGACCATATCCGATATCCCCTGTTCCAGGATTTTTTTAGGCAGCCCCATATTGCCAACTTCAGGCATGCCGGGGTAACCTTTCGGGCCAACATTTTTGAGTACCAAAATATCGTCCGGATGAACATCCAGTCCCGGATCATTGATTCGTTCTTTGTAATCTTCGATGTCTTCAAAAACAACCGCACGCCCTTTATGGATAAGCAAACCCGGAGTGGCGGCAGACGGCTTCATTACCGCTCCATATTCGGCAAGATTCCCTTTCACAATCGCAAGGCCTGTTTCTTCTTTAAATGGCTTGTCAAATGTAGAAATCACATCAGGGTTATAGCAGGGCGCATCACTGTATAACTTATTTACTGAACTTCCGGCTGCAGTTATCACATCAGTGTGAAGTACAGGCAGGAGTTCTTTAATAACGGCCGGTAATCCGCCGGCATAATAAAAGTCTTCCATAAAATGCTCACCCGATGGCTGAAGATTAACCAGCAGCGGAATATCACGTGACAGTTCGTCAAAATCGTCAAGGCTGAGATCCACGCCAATGCGTCCGGCAATGGCAAGAAGGTGCACTACAAAATTGGTGGATCCTCCGATCGCTGTGTTGATTTTTATGGCATTTTCGAATGCTTTCCGGGTTAAAATGTCCGACATTTTTTGATTTTCGTTCACCATCTCAACAATCCGCATACCGGAGTGATGTGCAATCAGTTTACGGTGCATATCGGGCGCAGGGATTGCCGCATTACCGGCAAGCGACAAACCAAGTGATTCAACCATGCACGCCATCGTGCTTGCCGTTCCCATAACGGCGCAGTGACCGTCGCTGCGGCACATGGATCCTTCCGCTTCCTCCATCTCTTCGAAAGTCATCTCACCGGTCTTTACTTTATCGGCAAAACGCCAGCCATCGCTTGTGCTGATACTGGCACCCCTGAATTTTCCGGTAAGCATAGGGCCTCCTGAAACAACGATCGCTGGCAGATCTACGCTGCATGCTCCCATTACGAGGCTGGGAGTGGTTTTATCACAACCGCATAGAAGCACCACACCATCAACCGGATTTGCACGTATCGATTCTTCCACATCCATACTTGCAAGATTGCGGTACAGCATGGCAGTGGGCTTCATCAGTGTTTCACCGAGCGACATCACCGGGAACTCTACAGGAAATCCGCCCGCTTCAATCACTCCATCACGTACCGATTGAGCCAGGTTTCTGAAGTGGGAATTGCATGGGGTTAGCTCCGACCACGTGTTGCAAATTCCAATCACCGGTTTATCCCGGAAATAGTGATTGGGAATTCCTGATTTTTTCATCCATGCACGGTAGATCAGGCCGTCTTTTCCTTTTCTTCCGAACCATTCGGCGCTTCGAAGTTTATTTCCTTTTTCTGACATCTGTTATTCCATTAAGTAGTTTTTATCGATTTATAGCTTCATTCAGTAATATAATTGTATTCAGTATTGCCTGACACCTGAATAATTGAATGCCTGATACAAATTATTGTAGAATCTGATTAATTGGTTCTCTAATATAGAGTAAGTGCGGTTAGTTTACTTAAACATAGCGGCACTTTCCAAAATTAGGAAAATGAATCTGACTATACCGGAATTCTCTTTTTTCCTTTCATTCCCGTCATATTAAAATTGCCAGCATGAAGAAATTAACATTTCATCGATCAGGCTCTCAAAACCGCCTCATCATTCCATTGCTTTTACTTTTTTGTTTCTTCGTTATCCTTGCACCCGCTTACGCCGATCAACTAACCGTTGAAGAACTGCGGGTTGAATACCGCAATAATCCAGTCGGAATTGATGAAATGGCACCACGCCTCTCATGGATCATCCTGAGCGATCAGAAAAATACAGTACAAACGGCCTACCATATTCAGGTTGCAAAAGCTCATCCGATTTTTGATTCACCAGATCATCTGATCTGGGATACCGGAAAAATGGATTCGAACCGTTCCATCCAGATAGAATATGACGGGCCTGAACTCGAATCCAGATCACGATATTTTTGGAGGGTACGCGTCTGGGATAATCACAACCGAACCTCGGAATGGAGCGAATCTGCATACTGGGAGATGGGGCTGCTGAGTGCTTATAACTGGCAGGCTGTTTGGATTGAACCCGACCTTCAGGAAGATATAACCATCTCCCAACCCGCACCCATGCTTAGAAAAGAATTTGAATTATCCGGAAATGTAGAAAGTGCCAGGGCGTATGTAACCGCACACGGTGTTTACGAGATGGAAATTAATGGCAATCGTGTTGGAGACCACTTTCTTAGTCCCGGCTGGACCAGTTACAATAATCGCCTTCAGTATCAGACATTTGATGTTACAAACCTGCTACATTCAGGTGAAAATGCAGTGGGGGTTATGCTTGGAGACGGCTGGTACAGAGGGTATATCGGCTGGAGCGATCAACGCAACTATTATGGAAATAAACTGGCACTGCTGATGCAGATAGAGGTTACCAATGAAAACGGAGATACGGAAATCATCATCACCGATGGAAACTGGAAGTCTGCCACAGGACCCATTTTAAAATCCGACATCTATAACGGGGAATTTTATGATGCACGGCTTGAAGAAACAGGATGGTCAGCCCCCGGATTTGATGACAATTCGTGGGAAGGTGTACGAATTGAGAATCACGATAAGTCCAAACTGATCGGACAGGAGGCTCCGCCTGTCAGGAAAATTCAGGAATTAAAACCCAGGCAAATTTTCATAACGCCGGAAGGAGATACAGTTGCTGACATGGGGCAAAATATGATCGGCTGGATCCGACTGAAAGTGGAAGGCCCTGAAGGCACACAGATAACCATCAGGCATGCCGAAGTACTCGACAGATATGGAAATTTTTACACTGAAAACCTGAGAGCAGCCGATCAGACCAATACATATATCCTGAAAGGAGATGGCATAGAGACCTGGGAGCCGCGTTTTACGTTTCAGGGCTTTCGTTATGTGGCTATTGACGGTTTCCCCGGTGAACTCACAGCCGATCATCTCACCGGCATTGTTCTGCATTCTGATATAGAACCAACCGGACATTTTCAAAGCTCAAACCCTTGGGTGAACCGGTTGCAACACAATATTATATGGGGGCAAAAAGGAAATTTCCTTGAAGTACCAACCGACTGCCCCCAGCGTGATGAACGTATGGGATGGACTGGTGATATCCAGGTATTTGCAGGAACAGCCAATCTATATATGAATACTGCATCTTTCCTCACCAAATGGCTTGCAGATCTTGAAGCCGACCAGTTTGATGACGGAAGGATCCCGCACGTGGTGCCGAATGTTCTGGGTGACAACGCAGGTGGATCATCAGGCTGGGCAGATGCAGGATTAATTGTTCCCTGGTCTTTGTATGAGTCATTCGGAGATATTCGTATTCTCGAACGGCAATACGACAGCATGAAAGCATGGGTTACATATATGGAAGAACGTGCTGCACGAAATGTAAACACCTATTTATGGGAAGGTGATTTTACCTTTGGCGACTGGCTTTCGTTCAATACTACAAGATCAGACTATCCCGGTGCTTTTACCGACAAAGACCTGATCAATACTTCATTTTTTGCACACTCATCAAACCTGCTGAGTAAAGCTGCCGGTCTGCTTGGCAAAACAGAAGATGAGGCCTACTATGCTGATTTATATCAGAAAATCAGGAGAGCATTTCAGGATGAATATGTAACTCCCAACGGGCGTGTAATGTCGAATACCCAAACATCATACCTTCTTGCACTTCGGTTCGGGCTCCTTGATGATAACCAGATCCCGGTTGCCGCAGATCATCTCGTAGGAGCCATCACTCTCCATGGCCACCTGACAACCGGTTTCCTTGGAACACCGTATCTGAATCCCATTCTGAGTGAACATAACCGGAACGACATTGCCTACCGCCTTCTGCTCAGAAAAGAGTACCCATCCTGGCTCTATCCCGTTACGATGGGTGCTACAACAATTTGGGAACGATGGGACGGAATCCGTCCCGATGGAACATTTCAGGATGAGGGTATGAACTCGTTCAATCACTATGCCTACGGAGCAATTGGTGAATGGCTCTTCAATACCGTTGCGGGTATTCAGGCTGTCGAACCGGGGTACAGCAGATTCCGGGTGCAGCCGGTTCCGGGCGGAGGATTGACCCATGCAAGAGCCCTGCTGAACTCACCGCATGGCAAAATAGAATCATCATGGGAGATTGAAGAAAATGTCTTTTCACTCCTTGTCGTGGTACCGGCTAACACGGTTGCTGAAGTCATCCTCCCATATACTGAACCCGGAAAAATCTACGTGAATGAAAACCCATTGCGTGATTCAGGTTCAATTCTCCAAGTAGAGCAGCATGGTGCTGATGTACTCGTGGAACTTGGATCAGGACAATATCATTTCCGGTTCCAATCTGATGAACTTGTATCGATGAGCAGGATAGGTGAAACAGAAGCAAACACCGATGAGGATGAACTGAAGATAGACAGCGATTTGGCACTACTGCTGTCTGATAAGAATGTGAGGGAACTCTTCAGCAAGCATTATCCGGAATTGGCTCAGTCACCATGGCTCAGTCAGGTGTTGGGTTTTCCTCTTGATGTGGCATTGAACACACTTTCCAGGCAATTTGACATCGCTAATACCGCATACCTTGAGTTTGCGGAAGAATTGGAACAACTACTGAATACCCAATAATCAAAACTCTCTTAAATAAACTTTCCGGTAATGGTTATTACTATTTCCGGGGAATTAAATGATATCGATTAAATAAACATCCAATTATGACTCATCTGAATCGAAAAGATTTTATCAAAAAAACAGGAATAGCTGCAGCAGGTGCCGGACTCTTTTCAATCATACCCTCATCTGTCTGGAGCAAAAAGGCTGCACCGAGCGACCGGATCAATGTCGCACTCATCGGATGCAGAAATCACGGCTTCATGATACTTCGCAATGCTCTCAGTAATGCTGATGTGAATTGTGTTGCATTGTGCGATGTAGACGAAAATATACTCAGCGAAAGGGTTCGTACAGTTCAGGAAAGCTACGGGCATCAGCCACGCCTGTACAAAGATTTTCGGAAGATGCTTGATGAGGATGATATTGATGCGGTGATCATCGGTACACCCGATCACTGGCATTGCCTGAATTTCGTCTATGCCTGCCAGGCGGGTAAAGATATTTTTATTGAAAAACCACTCGCAAATACCATTGGTGAATCAGCCATTATGGTGAGGGCAGCAAAAAGATATAACCGCGTGGTTCAGGTGGGTCAGCAGCAGCGAAGCAATCCCGCTTTTCTGGAATCGATCGGGCTTGTAAAATCGGGTGCGATCGGCAAGCTTCGCAAAGTGAATATCTGGGCAAATTTTAACTATGGACTCGGCGCCGCTTTTGCCGAAGATGAACCGGTGCCGGATGGTGTGGACTACGATCTCTGGCTCGGACCAGCGCCGGAACGACCCTTCAACCGGGCGCGATTCCATGGGTCATGGCGCCATTTCTGGGATTACGGCGGCGGCTTGTTCTCCGACTGGGGAG
>PWLN01000419.1 GCA_003559375.1 Balneolaceae bacterium
AAATGTGCAATCCGGATAGAATTTTTAGTGGCCACGAAGGCGCAAAGGCACGAAGATAAATATGGGATATATATATAATTATCGGGAAAATGAATGGATCTGGTGGGTATAAAGTGTAATTACGACACTTATTTTAGATATACCGTGCTTCCTGTGCTGGCCGATTTGCGGGCGGCATCCAGGATTTTCATGACTGTGATGTTATTGGCCAGGGATGAAAGGTCGGTATCTTTGACCGTAATATTGCCTCGCACAACTGCAGCAAAATAGGTAAAGGGATCGTTCAGCGGATACTCAAGCGGCTCGAGAATGCTTTGAGTACCGGGATAACGATGATTTTCGAGCACATGAAGGGTGTTATGGGTCTGGGCGTAAACAAATCCTGTTTCACCATATACGTGCATATCTTTTCGGTGATAGGGCCAGTTCCAGGATGCCTGTATTATACCTTGTACGCCGGGATAGGTGAGGATGATGGTAGCCTCATCATCCACTTCGGAATATATATGCGGTTTATGTGTCTGAGTAACGGCTGTCACCGATTCGGGCTCCTTTCCGTCCATCAGCCAGGTAATCAGGTTGGCACCATAGCAGCCAAAATCCATCAATGCCCCTCCACCGTTCAGCACGGGGTCAATCAGCCATTCAAGAAATTCGGCACTTACCCCGATTTCCTTGGGGCCCATGTGACCGTCGTGTACCACTACTTTCCGGATATCGCCGAAATTGTCGCTGTTTTTATATAAGTTATAAGCGGCATGGTTGCTGGCATACCAGGTGGTTTCGTAATTGGTGATTAAATGAACACTGTGCTGTTCCACGAGCTCTTTCATTTGCAGGGCGTGATCCATATTCACGGCCAGTGGTTTTTCAACCATGATATGAATGCCGCGCGGCGCTGCGGATTGTGTCACTTTAAGGTGATCGAAGGTGGAGCCGAATGCCGCAACAGCTTCCGGTTTTGTTTCATCGAGCATGTGATCCAGGTCTTTGAAATGCAGAGATTCATCCAGGCTGTACTGATTTTTAAAACGCTCCCAGAGCTCCTGGTTGGGTTCATAAATACCCACAACTTCGATATCTTCTGTAATATTTTCAGCAAAAACCCAGTGCACATGGCCATGCGTCAGGCCGGCAACGGCCATTCGAACAGGTTCCTGGTGTAATTCATTACCGTTTTCAGCTTGCGAAAGGGTGTGCGAAAGCAGGATTAATGATACAAGAAGAATTTTCATGAAATGTACAGAGCTATTCTATTGAGTATATTGAATGGGTGGTATTGAACATCCCCTACTGTTCTGTTAGGAAGAAGACAGAAAGAGGGCAGGATTTCGGCCCCTGCCAAAACCCTGCCCTTGCTTGAATCCTCAAACCACAAACCTGAAACCTGTAACCTCAAACCTGAACTCTCAAACCTCAACCCAGCTTCTGCTGGCATGTCCTCGGTAGATCTGGGTAACCAGGTTATTGGTATTGGCAGTTTCGTCTGCTGAAATCAGCGGCAGGTTTTGTTCGCCGGCAACCGCATCGAAAAAGAGTTCGAGCGGGTGTTTCCAGTCGGATGGTAAATCTGTGAATGGCTCATTTGGGCTTATATCCAGTTCGGGTATCCGTAAATAGAGATTGTTGTTGGTTACACGGGCATGCCCTTTGGTACCTGACACTTCCACCTGGTTCGGGTTTACATGATCCACCCATCCACCGGCAACTGTCGCTACAGCTCCCGATTCGAACACCACCATGCCTTCACCGTACTCATCGCAGCCAGGGTACCGTTCCAGCACTTTGTCGATATAGCCGGTACACGATTTTGGAGAATCACCCTCCATGAACCATAAAAGCAGGTCGAATACATGCGAGCCCAGGTCACCGAATGCTCCCACACCGGCCTGATCGAGGTCGGCCATCCATCTCCATTCGGTATCGAACCATCCGCCGATGGCGCCGCTGTGAACGTTGCTCAGCCTGAGGCGTGTAATTTCACCAAGGGTGCCGTCTTGTATCAGCGACCGGATTTTCTGATTTACGCCGCTGCTTCGCATAAAATAGCCGGTCTGGAAAATTACCCCGGAGCGGTTAATTGCTTCAGCCATTTCACGCGCCTCGCGGCCATTCATGCCAACCGGTTTTTCGACAAACATATGTTTGCGTGCTTGTGCAGCGGGAAGTACCAATTGTGTATGAAGGTTGGTTTGAGAACAGATCACAATTCCATCCACTTCAGGGTCATTAAAAATGACAGCCGGATCCGAGACGATTTCGCCTCCTGTAACCTGCTGACGTGTATTGGCCGTTTCACTGCTTGGGTCCCACACATACTTTGTGGTCACATTTTCAGCATTTGCCATTCTGTTGGCAAAATTTGGTGCGTGAATATGCGCGCCGCCAACAAGTGCAAGAGTGATGTTACGACGGGTTGAAGCTCCGGCCTGTGTTGTTGCAGATGCCAGTGAGCTGCTAAATACTGCCGGAGATACTGCGAATGCAGCTGCACCTGCGGCCAGTTGTTTTAATGCCTTTCTTCGGGATACTTGATTCTTTTCCATAATTAGTCAGAGTTTTTCAGGTTAATCGTTTGATAAATCAAACGCCAGATTTATAAAAAATCTTGTATTGAATTAATATTGCTGTAATATAAGATCAGGTTTTTTCTGTATTGAGGGCAAAAATATGAAAATAGAGCTAAAAAGATTAGACAATTGAAAAGGATAAATCACCCACCTTAACACATAATTTCAAAAAGAGAGTTAATTAAGAGCTCTAAGTCAAGTTGAACATTCTACGATAGTGTGTGTATAAAATTGTTCCTGACTGGATGATAAATCGGGAAATAATCAGAAATTCCTTCGTGGTAAATACACGGTTTCTTTTTAATATTATAAATCCAAAAATGGGTGTCTGAGATGGTATAACCATATTATTTTTCATAAGTTGATCTTTAGTTATCATGTACAGGGGTACTGAAATTTCAGAACTTAAACCGATTTTATGTGATAACTTTGCAAACATTCCTTCATATTCAGACGAAGGATTATTTGTAAAATATGGTTTTTTTTCTTTCAGAAACCTTTTGAAGGCGGGTTCATCGACAATTTCATCAGGGCCGAAGTCATCAGGTTGTTTATCTCCTAATGATAAAATAAGATTAGACTTACCCTTGTATACTGTCCATACTGACAGGTAATGAATCTGGAAGGTATGAATAAGGCCGGCTCCAAGCTTCCTGCTCATCGATATCAAATCTCCACTTATAGACTCCGCGAATAAAGATTTGATGATATTTCTCAGGTTATTATGATACCCTTTTAGTGTATCCGGTTTACTAATATTCACCGATAAATTTCTTCTGATCTGAATTAAGACATGCTCCTTGTTTGTAAAAAGAATCTCTTTATTTATGAATTGAACAGCACCTAATTGTTTGGCTCGGGATTCGATTTCATAGGTAGCTTTTCCAGTTATAATTATAACAGGTATACT
>PWLN01000412.1 GCA_003559375.1 Balneolaceae bacterium
AGCATTCGCTGGAACTTCGCAATTCACACGGGACCCAATATCTTCCCTGGAATCCCGAAAAAAGTTTTTACGGAATCCATGCCGAGTTTGCCAAAGCCCTGGAAAGCGGTCAGCCGGGCGATATGCCGACTGCTCATGACGGATTGATGGCGACGCGCATTGCTACCCGGGCTACCCGGCAAGCCATCAATGACCGTGACAACCCCAGTAAAGAGTGCCCTTCAACCAGGATACAAGCCAAAGATGTGGAAACCGAGCCTCTGTCGGTTCCCCTCGATACAGTGGACCTGCCCGTTATTTCACCTGAAGAAGCGGGAACATCTAACCGCTGACGGGTTACTCCTTTTTTTAAATATTCTTCCTTTCATCAGGTTTAATTATTCGTACATAATGATGATATGAACGAAGTCAATAAATATTTTTTTCTCATAGATCAGGTAGGATGTTCTCTAATTTTATGCCGCAACAACCGGATGATCAATATTGAGTAAGGTAAAAAAACTGAACCGGTTTGCACGCTCATCTTTTGAACACATAGTGAAATGCATGGTTATCTATCTTTTAGAACACAGGAACCGGCATACCGAAATAAATATCATTTTGAGGCGGATGAATAATGTTTTCCACCTTTTGATTGATGCGGTCAATCCAGACTTCAAGGACGGCCGTTTTGTTTATCGCACGCTTCAGGATTTCGAGGTTTTGGACAGGATCTGCCGGACCGAAGTCGGCAATTGTATAAATAATTTTATAGCGTGATTGATCTTCCAAATGGGGTGGACGGTGTGAAGGTGTCCTGTCCTCAGGTATCATCATCGGCACTTCAGATATCAGCAGATCTGTTGGCATAACGTAGTTGATAAACCGGTTGTCGGGTGTTCTGTGGGCAGATATAATGGCAGTAACCTCAGCATCATTTTCCGCTATTTCGATCAGCTCCTGAAACTCATGTTCGGCGAACCTGCCTACAGAAAGATAGACTTCATCCGGCGCTGACCAGGTATAAAGTGAATTGACCGAGATGGTATGAATCTTTTCAGCACTCCAAAAAGAGACTGCATTAAGAAATACAAACAGGGCTGATAGGGTTGTCGCTTTTGCAAATTCATTCTCCGGTATTGGGATTTTATACAATGGCCATTCAATAGCTCGCGGAAGAAACATGCCGGTTTTCGACATATAGTTGTTATAACCGGGAAATTCTTTCAGGCATATTTTTTCTTCGAGCCGAGCCAGCAAAAAGTAGGCAAAGCAGACCAGTATAAAACCAAAAAGGACAAGGTACCTTGGCCAGATCAGGACCATCCCAAAACCTGAGATCATCAGAGCGAGATACTGCGGATGGCGGATATACCGATAAATCCCTTTTACCACTGCGCCGCGTTTTTTTAGTTTGCTAAGATAAATTTGAATTGCACCTGTGAAAAATGCTCCGAGTCCACCAACAAACAGAATCATTCCAAATATTTCATGTCGACTGATAAAGAAAGAAGTTGTATCCCGGGCAATGTGTGGCATAAAGAATTTGATTAGCCGGCTTGTGGATTCTGAAAAGGCTATAAACTCCAGGCTGGGACCATATACCGCGTAAAGATACACTGCAAACGGACTGAACATGTAGAAAAACTCAAAAGCTATGAGTCCGTAGAAAGCGGCGCTGGCCCAAAATGCCCCTTTAGTCAGTTTTGTGCTTTGCTGATTTTCCATCTTTTACCTCCGTTAATCCAAAGAGTTAATCTTTCTGAAGGCAAGTTCCGGCGCAATTCTCGACAAAGTGCGGAGCTTTTTGACCCCTCCAACATGTATTTCCGGTTTTCCTTTTTCAAGTCCTTTCAGCATTTCATTCACTGCTTTTTCAGTACTGATGGCAATTTTAGGTGGTACACCATCATGCCAGGGAGTATTAACTGCCGGAAACTGGACTTCAATTACATCAATATCTGTATCCCTGAGCTGCTCTCTGATTACTCTGGTGAAGGAGTGAAGCGCTGCTTTTGTGGCATTATAGAACGGGTAAATAGCACGTGGAGCATAAATAAGCCCGGTTGTGAAATTGATGATAGCAGAGCGATTATTCTGCATTAATAGCTGCAGCAATAGCTTTGTAAGCACGATGGGCGCCATCAGATTGGTTTCGACTTCCAGCCTTGATTTTTCCGGAATTTGATGCCCGTTGAGAAATGAATCCCGGTGTACAACTGCCGCATTGTTGACAAGAATGTTAAAATCAGGAAAGTCCCGGGTTATTCGGCTGGCAAGGTCAATCCGTTCATCCGGCAGAGACAAATCGCATTGGATGGTATGAATTCCTGGGAAAATTTGTTTGGCATTCTCAAGTTTTTCTGATGAGCGTCCGCAGATAATGACTTTGTTCCTGAGGTCAAGCAGTCGTCCGGTAAGCTCTAATCCGATTCCGGAGCTGCCTCCAGTTATCAGTATGGTATTGCTGGTCAGTATCATGGGAGAAAAAGTTTGGTGATTGTTGTTTACCAAAATTACCCCCGATTGCTTTCAAAAGCATTGACCTATGTTAAGCATCTACTTTTTTCGAATTCTGCTCAGTGACTCTGGTGTGATACCAAGGTAGGAAGCAATCACATGTTGTTTAACACGATGTTCGAGGGTGGGATATCGTTCCTGAAAAATTCGGTATCTGGTTTCGGCATCAAGAAGCAGCAATTCACGTTCTCTGGTCTCTTTGGTTGTGTACCCCATTTCAAGCATCGCAATCAGGAATCGGTCCCAGCAGTAAGAGGTTTCTTTCAGCTTCAGCCATTGTAGGTAGCTGAATTCAATGATTACAGAATCTTCAAGCGCTTCAATAAAAAACCAGGAGGGTGTCTTCTGAATCATTGCCGAATAGGAACTAAGAATGTTGAATTCCGGCATAAAACCTTTTGTGAATTGCCTTGCATCCTCATCAATGTACACATACCGAAAAAGGCCTGAGCTGACGAATGCAAAGGTTTTCGGTATTTCTCCAGCACGTATGAAGTAACCTCCTTTTTCAAGCGACTTTATCTTCCCAATTTGATAAAGCTTTTGTGCTTCCTCAACAGGTAAATCGGCAAGGTTGTTTAGAAAGAGTGTTAAATTTGATAGTATTGTATTATTTATTGACATGCTAATAAGAAAGGATGATCATGAGAGATAGATAACGGTTTGGCGTTTGTGCATCCGGCAAACCAACGCAATTTGGAACAACAATCTGTGACCGGAGTGCACGAAATGCTTGTTGAACTAAGCCGCTAAGCGGCAGTCCATTTCCACATTTTTTTTCATCACATCATCAAGAGTGGGCCATAATATGCCTCCATAGCATTTAACTCTTAACGTATCTTATCGGAGGCACACTATGATACCATTCGAAACGCGTTTGATCGAAGATATGAAGCTCTTCTACGGGCTCTACGCCCATTGCCATCGTGAGCAGCTCAACAGGGTGCGTACAAGCCTGGAAAAACCCGCAAC
>PWLN01000260.1 GCA_003559375.1 Balneolaceae bacterium
CATCCAGGGTTGGCCGTGCTGATGACCTCTCAAGAGTGCTGTATCCTTTTTCACCATGCAGGGCTTTAAGATCCAGGCTTCGCTTGTACTCTTCCTCATTAAAAGGAAGTGCCTTGTAGGCTTCTCTCATCTCGGGCGTAAGTGGTTCCACATCATCATAAAAACCGGGAATCTGAACAATTCCGTCTTTGTCTTTCAGTGCAGCGATGATTTCACAAAGTACATTTGCAGGATTTTCAACCGCGCCACCGAATATTCCGGAGTGCAGGTCACGGTTTGGCCCGGTTACATGGATTTCCATATATGCCAGGCCACGCAGGCCGTAGGTAATGGATGGCTGGTCTTCATCAAACATGGCCGTATCGGAAATCAGTACCATATCACATGCCAGAAGATCTTTATTGTTTTTAATGAAAGGGATCAGGTTGGTTGATCCGATCTCTTCCTCACCTTCCAGAATAAATTTCACATTTACAGGCAATTCAGTTCCCGTTTTCATATAGGCCTGTACAGCTTTTATGTGAGTGAAAGATTGTCCCTTATCATCACTGGCGCCACGGGCATATACACGTCCATCCTTAACGGTTGGTTCAAAAGGCGGTGTTTTCCAGAGGTCGTCGGGATCGGATGGCTGCACGTCGTAATGGCCGTATATCAGCACGGTGGGCTTATCGTGATGTGGACATTTTTCAGCAGTAATGATCGGATGCCCTGGGGTATCGTGCAGGGTTACTTTATCAAGGCCGATATCCGTAAGTTGATTCACTAAAAACCGGGCCGCTTTCTTTACTTCTTCCTTGTGTTTCGAATCGGTGCTTACACTGGGAATACGCAGTAACTCAAAAAGTTCCTCTTCAAATTGGTTTATGTTCTCATCGATGTAGTTCTGTACGGTACTCATGATTGGATATGTAGGTTAGATTTTTTTAGAAAGATATAAGTTTACCGGGTGAAATTCACAGGCAGTTGTCAGGTTTGTGCAAAGGGAATGCATGATTCACATAAAACTGCGGTCGTTTCAAATACCCTGGCTCAGATCAAAGTATGGAGATCCCGCATCAGGTGCGGGATGACGTGCGTCTTAACATTTTTTTAAGCTGAACTTCTATAATCCTTCCCACCCGACCGGCCTTTTTTCACCGGCTGGAATCTCGATATCCAGCCTGTTCCGGGGAGGGGGAAGCTGGCAGGTCGTGAACTTGTTAAATGCACAGGGGGGGTTGTATGCTTTGTTAAAATCGATGATGGTATTCCCGTTCTCATCAGGAAAGGGGATAATCATGTATCGGCCGGCGTGGTAGGTTTCCGTCCGGTTTGTGCGGTCTGAAAACATAATGAATAAACCGGAGTTCGCTTCAAAAGCAATCAGAGAATGTTGACTGCCATGAACAGTAAAACTAATGTTACCGGGTGAAAATCGCTCTACCCTTTCACCAAGTACATTATCAACCGTTACAGAAATACTGTCATTGTTTGCGGTAAATCGTGCACTGAGATGCCATTCCGGGTTTACCGGGTAGAAAGGAAATCCATCAAAAGCATCTGCTTTGGGGTTGTCTTTGTTGTATAATCTCACTCCATGTGTATCACCACGGCTGTCAATGAACCACTCAAGCTGTTCATGAATCAGGCGCGGACGGTTTTCACCGTCAAAGATGATCATTTCAGCAACAGGTTTGCCATCATGGAGAATCGTCACATCTTCAGCTACTTTCATGGTTATGACTCCGTTATCCAGTATCATGGTTCCTGCATGCGCGGGTATGGTTCCCTCCGGGAAAACCAGGTCCTGGTCATCCCCGCTGCCGAAGCTGTTCTCACCTTCCTGAAGCCAGTAAATGCCATCGAGCCGGAGCCAGTTGGTTGGCCCCTTCAGAACATTCACACGATAATCTTTCCACTCCTGCAGGGATTCCAGATAATTTTCAGGCAAGGGTGCCTGGCCATATTCATTTTGCCGGCATCCAAAAATCAGGAAAATGAGAAGCAGGGCAAATGAAAAAGAGAGTTTTGGGGTTTTTATTTTCATTGGTCACTCAGAAATCTGTAATCCGATCCACTCAACCGGGCGCTTTTCTCCGGCAGTAATGGATACAGTGAGCCGGTTTTGAGGCGGCGGAAGCTGGCAGGTTGTGAAAATATTGAACGCGCATGGCGGGTTGTACGCCTTGTTAAAATCGATAACCGTTAATTCACTTCCAGGTTCCGGATAGTCAATGTACATATAGCGGCCGGCCTGGTAGGTTTCGGTGCGGTTAGTCTGATCGGCAAAGATTACGAATAATCTTTCTCCACCTTCAAGTGCATCGAGAGTGTACAGAGATCCATCGACAGTAAATTCAAGCGTACCGGGTGAACGTGTATCATCTTGCTGGCCAAGCACGTTTACAACCTGGATTGTGGTTCCGTCCGGATTGGGAATAAACCGTGCCTGTCTGTGCCAGACAGGGTCTGCCGGATAAGATGGAAACCCTTGAAAGGAATCGGCTTTTTCATTTTCACTGTTATAGAGGCGGATAGCTGTCAGCTCTCCGCGGGTAATGACGAACCACTTCAGGCTGCCATATTCAACAGATGGTGTTTCAATTCCATCATATAGGATAAATTCGGAAACCGGTTCACCGTCATGCAAAATATCGATGCTTTCAGCCGGAATCATGGTTATGATTCCGCTTTCCACGAAAAAAGAACCGGCATGTTCGGGGATTGTACCGGTTGGAAATGAGATATCAGCCTCTTCACTGCTTCCAAAGGTGTTTTCACCTTCATTCAGGATGTACATACCGGCAAGCCTGAGCCAGCCATCAGGTGCCTTTAGGCGCTCAATGCGGTCCTGTTTCCATTCTGCTACCTGTTCCAAATAGTTGTCGGGTACAGGGGCAATATCCGGTTTCACTTCGCTGCATGCGAAAAGTAAAAGGATTAGAACAGGGATTATTTGGCTTTTCATTGTTTAGCAGTTACGTGTTCAGAAACGCCTGGCACTTAGCGCATAGCGTAGTGAATATTCACGAATGATTCAATTTTTGTAATATTTGATTTATGGCATAGCAGGACACTTTCTAATTCCATCCGGAATGGATGCTATCAAAAGAGGGTGTAAATAAATGGAGCAAGAGAACTGCCACCTCCAATCACAATCAAAAATCCCAGTAACAAAAGTACAATGATGACCGGAGCCAGGATAAATTTCTTTCTGTCTTTGATAAAGAAAAAAATGTCTTTTATAGTTTCCATGAAATTATTTCCTGTTTAAAGAAAGATAGCTAAAGATTATATCAGCTACGAAACTGTGTCTAAATTCATTCCAATGCCAGTCTAAATCAGAATTCCACCCCTTAATTATCATTTCTCAATTTGGATTTGATAGTTGCTATTTTCATTCAATTATATTTACGTCCGATCATGTATGGTAGCAAATTTGTTGCTATCATTCATTTTTTATAAGGGTTTTCCCAGGAGGCCTGAATTTTTCTTATCCATAAATTATGCTGAGTGTACCTATTAAAAATCAGCCTGACGAGACCACGTGTGGTCCAACATGCCTGCATGCTGTCTACGAATATTATAATGATTTGATTAATCTGGAAACAGTTATTGAACAGGTAACTGCACTTGAAGAAGGAGGCACACTTGGAGCTTTATTAGCTGTACATGCCCTTCAAAGAGGATATCAGGCAACCATTTATTCTTATAATCTGCTTTTATTTGACCCTACCTGGAAGGGTAAAACCCGAAAGGATATTATCAGAAAACTGAACGAGCAGGCAGAATTTAAAAAAGATAAAAAACTGAGTATAGCTACCGAGGCCTATATCCGGTTTTTAGAGCTTGGAGGCAGATTGCGATTTGAGGATTTACGTTCATCTATCATCAGGAAATATCTTAAAAAAGATTATCCGATAATTGCCGGGCTCAGCGCAACGTATCTCTATCAAAGTGCTCGTGAGTACGGGCCTAAACTTGATTATGATGACATCCGCGGAGAGTCGACCGGACATTTTGTAGTATTGCATGGCTATGACACAGAAACAAGGGAAGTATATATTGCAGATCCGTTAAGAAAAAATCCGGTTGCAGAAGGGCAGTTCTATAAAATGAAAATAGACCGGGTTATCAATGCCATTTTGCTTGGTATCGTGACTTATGATGCCAACCTGATCATTATTACATCCAGGCTACAGGAGTAGAATGCGACATCTTGTAATTGTAAATAACCCGAAAAACTGGCCCCTTGATATTCCGGGTGGTGAAGTGATCTCAGCAAAAGATTATGTAACGGGAGCTGCTTATACAAATATGCGCAACGTGAAGGTGTTTAACCTGTGCAGGAGCTACAGGTACCAGTCAATAGGATACTATGTATCATTGCTGGCGAGTGCACGCGGGCACAAACCCTTTCCGGATGTATTGGCAATTCAGGATATCAAATCTCAAACCATCATAAGAATTGTTTCGGAAGAACTTGATGATTTGATCCAAAAAAGTCTGAAGCATATTCTTGGAAATCGTTTCACATTAAGTATTTATTTCGGAAAAAATCTTGCCAAAAGGTATGATAAATTATCTTATAAACTATTTTCACATTTCCGGGCACCATTGCTCCGTGCCGAATTTATCCGGAAAGAGAACACATGGCTGTTGAGAAATATTCAGCCCATCGCGACAAACGAGATCCATGAAGATCATAAACCGTTTATTGCAAATGCAGCCGAGGAGTTTTTTAAAAAACGATCTGCCGGCCCGCGAAGGAAAGAACCCCGGTATGATCTTGCCATCCTCATCAACCCGGATGAACCGATGCCGCCATCTGATGGAAGGGCTATTCAGCGGTTTATACGGGTTGCCGAATCATTCGACTTTTATACTGAGCTTATCACAAAAGAGGACTATTCCAGGCTGAATGAGTTTGATGCACTTTTTATTCGGGAAACAACAAGTGTGAACCATCATACCTACAGGATGGCACGCAGGGCAGAGGTTGAAGGCCTGGTTGTGATCGACGATCCCAATTCCATCCTGCTCTGTACAAATAAAGTTTACCTGGCAGAGCTGCTGAAGAAACATCAGATACCCGCACCTGAAACATTGATTTTCAGTTCTGTTCACAAAGAGGCTGTTGAGGAAAAGCTGGGTTTTCCGTGTATTTTGAAACAGCCCGACAGCTCATTTTCTATGGGTGTACTCAAAGCAGATCATTCTGGGGACTTTGAGGAGAAGGCAGAGCGGCTTCTTGAAAAATCAGACATATTGATCGCCCAGCAATTCATACCCACCCAATTCGACTGGCGAATCGGAATTCTGAATGGCAAACCTCTTTTCTGCTGTAAATACTTCATGGCGCGTAAACACTGGCAGATCTATGAGCGCTCCGGTAATGGAAAAACCTACGAAGGAGCAACCGAAACAATTCCGGTTGAAAATGTGCCGTCACAGATTATAAATCTTGCATTAAAAACTGCCGGGCTTATCGGAGACGGACTTTATGGCGTAGACCTGAAGGAAAAGGATGGCAAGCTTTATGTGATAGAAGTGAATGATAACCCCAGTATTGATGCCGGTATAGAAGATGCTGTTTTGAAAGATGATCTCTATGCGGCCATTGTTCAGGAGTTCCTGAGGCGTATTGAAAAGCAGAAGAGGATTTCCGGATGAGTCTTCCTGTTACCATCAATCAAAAACGTCCTTTATCACTTTTTGAGGGATATGGAGTGGAGATGGAGTATATGATTGTTAACAGAAATACTCTTGACATAACCCCTCTTTCTGACAAAATATTGGAGCGTGGTGCCGGTAGTATCGTGAGTGAGTACGCTGTAAACCATATGGCCTGGAGCAATGAACTGGTATTGCATGTGATAGAAATCAAGACAGACGGTGCAGCAGAGTCTTTTTTCCCTTTAAACCGGGCTTTTCAGGAACAGATAAATACAATTGAGGCTATTCTGGGGGATTTTGATGCCCGTCTTATGCCCGGAGCAATGCATCCCTGGATGAATCCCTACTCAGAAGTTAAATTATGGCCACATGAATATAATGCGATTTATGAGGCATATAACAGAATATTTGATTGTCGTGGCCATGGCTGGGCAAACCTGCAAAGTACCCACCTGAATCTTCCGTTTCACGGCGATGAGGAATTTGCCAAACTTCATGCTGCATGTCGAGTTGTTCTTCCACTTATTCCTGCAATGGCAGCAAGTTCGCCTGTTGCAGATGGTATCAGGAAGCCATTCCTCGATTACAGAATGGAAACCTATCGCACCAACTCTCTCAAAATTCCATCAATAACCGGCAATATTATACCGGAAGCAGTATTTACCAAAGAAGATTATGACAGAGAAATTTTTCAGAGTATGTACAGGGATATTTCACCTTACGACCCGGAGGCTATTTTACAAGAAGAATGGCTGAATTCCCGGGGGGCTATGTCGCGCTGGGACCGGGAAACTATCGAAATACGGGTAATGGATATCCAGGAATATCCCGGTGCCGATATAGCCATACTGGAATGGTTCGTTAACCTTATAAGAGCCCTTATCAATGAGAAATGGTCAACTGCAGATCAACAAAAATCAATGAATGATACTGTCTTATTCAGTATTCTGATGGATGTGATAACCCATGGAGAAAATGCAGTGATTAAAATTGAATCCTTTCTCAGGCTCTTCGGGCTGTCAGATAAAAAGTTAAGGGCTGGAGATCTGTGTGAACAAATTTTTTTGGATTTGGTGAAGGATTATTCTTTTATGCCGGAATCAGAACAACATCTTGCACTCATTTTTAAAGAGGGTTCGCTTGCAAGCAGAATCCTTTATTCGCTGCCGGCAAATTTTAAACGGCACCATCTTTTTGATGTATATCTGTCACTTTGTGATTGCCTCAGACATGGAAAAGCCTTTAGAAGTTGAGATCATTCTTACATGTGAACACGCAGCTAATGTTGTTCCGGAAAAGTATGCCAGGCTTTTTGAAGGCAAGCAGGATGTGCTGCACTCCCACAGAGGATGGGACCCCGGAGCTTTGGAACTGGCTGTACTCCTTTCTGCCGGATTAAATGTTCCATTATATACATATCCATATACCCGCCTGCTCATTGAGCCAAACCGATCTTTAGGCCATCCGAAACTTTATTCAGAATTCAGTAAAATTCTTACCCGCCACGACAAGAATGAATTGATTCAGCGTTATTATATCCCTTACAGGGAGAAGATAAAATCAGAAATTTCAAAAAGAATAAAGTGCAATGTCTGCATTCTGCATATCAGTATTCATACCTTTACCCCGGTTTTGGGAGGGATCATCAGAAATGTGGATATTGGAATCTTGTACGATCCGGCAAGAAAGGAAGAAAGAAACTATTCAGGAATTTTAAAACGTGTTTTGAAAAAAAAACTTCCTGGAACCAATATAAAAATGAATCAGCCCTACAAGGGGATTTCTGATGGTTTTACAACAGCACTTCGAAAATGTTTTACGGAAACCAATTATCTGGGAATAGAACTGGAAATCAATCAGAAGCTCCTGCTTAATAACACGGATGAACTATCCGGAGTGATTGTTTCTTCGGTTAAAGAAATATTTCAGAGCTGACAGGCAGGCTTTTATTCCAATAGATACTTTTCATGGGGATCTAAAGGCAGGGTGACCGTGAAAATTGCTCCTCCCTGGTTGGAATTATTTGCGCTGATTGACCCCCCGTGCTGATCAACAATATCTTTTGAAATGGAAAGGCCGATTCCAAGGCCGAATTTGACTTCTGATTTTTTTGTAGAAAAGTTTGATTCAAAAATTTTGTCGATAATATCTTCACGGATACCTGGCCCTGAATCCCGGATTTCAACCCAAATTTGTTCATTATCGCTGTTGCAGCGGATGGATAGAGATCCTTTTTTACCCATCGCATCTGCGGCGTTTAAGATTATATTTGTCCAAACCTGGTTCAGAGCGGCCGGATTGGCACGAATTTTAGGTATTTCCGGCAGGTCAATATCGATATCATAGTGCTTAATCCTGTTACTGGTTAGCTGCAGAGTATCATGAATTCCCTCGCGTATATCGATTTCTTCCCATTTACGATCCGTATCAGTCCGGCTATAACTTTTCAGGCTTTTCACAAGGCCGGCGATTCTAACACCTGCCGATTCGATATTCTGGAACATTTTACCCATCTCGAAATGATTGAGATAAAAACCGAGATCTTTATTTTTATGAATCTTATTTGCTTTTAGCTCTGCAATCAATTTTTCAGGCAGCTGTGCCAATAACCGCAATTCAGGGGCTTGTGCTAATGGGAAGTCTGGTTTGATTTCCGCCATTCTTTTTCGCATGGTCGCGGTATCGGGATACATGGATTTTGTTCCTGCGTCATAAAGTTTTTCAACAAGCAGGTTACCTTTCGCCTGGCTTTCAAGGCGGCTTAATAGCTCGTGCATTCGGTCTTTGAGTGTCTCTGTTGAACGCAGCAGGGATGCAGTAGGATTGTTAACTTCATGTGCAAAACCCGCAACCAATTGGCCAAGTGTTGCCATTTTTTCCTGGTAAATCAGGCGGTCCTGGGCGTCTTTTAATTCCCGGTAGGCTTTCTGAACTTCATTACGCTCTGACCTGAGTTTATTGTTAGCCGAGTCGAGCTTCATCTGAAGGATAATGGTATTTCGAAACCGGTCGAGCAGGTTGGCGAGAATCAGCTCGTCCATATAGTTTTTGAAGTGCTCGTTTTTTTCAAAAAGGTTATTTACTTCCTTTTTTGGAATTTTCAGGACAGTGGCTTTTTGTTCAACAATGGATGTTGTGAGTGATGGTTCGCCTGTAGTGAAAGCAATAATACCGATAAATGAACCCGGGGTAAGCCTTATGATCGGATATTGTGTTTCGGTATGTGGTTTCTTTTTATAAAGCTCTACTACACCATCGAGTAAAAGATAAACATCTTCGAGTTGTTCCCCTTCCCGTAAAAGTATGTCTCCCTTGTTGTAGGTTGTCAGGTATTTTTTTGTTTGCTGGGTATCATCAAAAATTCTTTTGATAAGCTGAGTTACTCTGCTTCTCTCTTCAATCCATTGTTTGCCAAGTTTAAAATCCATCTTTAGACTGCTTAATGATCGGTAATGGCTCCGCCTTTTCGGATAAAGTCCGCGATTTTTTCACCGTCAAGAATCGACATGTATCCAAGCGGACTATCTGCGTGTTTGATCACATAGTCTGTTAACAGGTCGCGTACGATTTGTACAAGTTCACTTTTCTCCCAGGGTTTGGCTATATAGTGCTTCAGGTCTGCCTGGTTAACTGCCCTCACAGTCTCCTGCAATCCTGCCTGGCCGGTGATCAGCACTTTTTTTGTTTCTTCAGTTTCAGGATTATTCTGCATTTCCACCAAAAGTTCAACTCCGTTATCGCCGGGGAGAACATGGTCGCAAAGAATCAGGCCGATTTCTTTGCCATCATCAAGAATGGATTGGATAATTTCCCGGGCTTCTTCGGCGGTATCTGACATTTCGATTGGAAAAAATTCTTCGAAAGCAGCAATATCCCTTACTATGGAATCCAATACTTCCGGTTCATCTTCAACTACCATGATATATATATTCTTTTCCATAAATCCTGTTTAATTAAACGATGAATGGCCAGTAAATTACAGCCAGTATTAAGATGAGTGTAAGGCCTATGAGGCCAATAATAACGCCGGAGTTTATCATGTCTTTGGTTTTAACCATGCCGGTACTTACAGCGATAGCGTTTGGTGGTGTAGAAATAGGCAATACCATTGCAAAGCTTGCAGCAAGTGCAATCACCAGCCCAAGCATAATCATCCCGAACGGCCCTTCTATCACTCCGGATGTGGCAAGAGAAATGGCGAGTGGAATCAGGAGAGAAGCAGTAACTGTGTTTGACAAAAAGTTTGACATGATCAAAGCCACAGCTCCAAAGATTGCCAGTAAAAGCAGATAACCAAATGTATCCCACGCGATAGATCCGACCATCCATTCGGCAAGCCCCGTTTCCTTCATGGAAATTCCCAGGGCTATACCTCCGGCAATGAGCCATAATACTTCCCATGGAAGTTTTCGGATATCATTTTTTTCAAAAACGGAAGTGAGTGTGAGAACTGCAACGGGTATAAGTGCAACAATGGCGCTTCTGATTCCGTGAATACCTTCGGTAACCCACAATAAAACAGTGATGCCGAAAGTAAAATAAAGAATTATGGCATTACGGCTCTTTTTTAAAGTTCCATCCAGCTTGAGCGGGATCACAGAGGTTGCTGGCTTGTACATACGAAGCAGAACCTGCCATGCGATGATAAGCATAATAATGGCCAGTGGTGTGGCGTACATCATCCAGCTGCTGAAAGCAATATCAAGCCCCTGGTTATTAAGTGCTGCTATCACCACTGCATTGGGCGGAGTACCGATGGGTGTTGCGATGCCACCGATATTCGCGGCAAAAGGTATGCACAATGCAATTCCAACCCGTGCCGGATCACCCGGTTCCATCCTTGCTATGATTGGCAGAATCACCGTAATCATCATTGCAGTAGTTGCCGTATTGCTCATAAAAGCGGATAAAATCGCGGTTACAAGCATGAGGCCAAGTATGATAAACTTTGTTTGAGTCCCGAAAGGCTTTAACAATAACCGGGTCATGTTTTTGTCAAAATCATACTTAACAGACGCATCGGCAAGTACAAACCCACCGAGAAAGAGTATGATGATAGGGTCGGCAAGTGTGGCAATGAAATTTGAATAAGGCAGTGGAGTGTACTCCATTGCGGAATAATCAATAAAACCTTCCGCACTTAACAGGATAACCTGAAAAAAAATGACAAGGATAGATGTAGAGTAAATGGGGATGGCTTCAAACATCCAGAATACAGCGGCAAGCAGGAAAATACTCATTGCAAAATGGCCTGCCAGCGACAATCCCGGGAAGGTGACAAAAAGTGGTATAGCAAAGCCGATAATCCCTAAAACCAGGCCGGTTAACTTTGATTTCGACATGTAAAAGTCTCTTCTTTATTGATAAATTTTTCTTAGACAATTTAATCAAAAGAGAAACAACAATTAAGAAAACGTATAATAAAAAGCGCTTTCTAAATGAAATAATTTCAATTTTTTTTACGCCCTGCATACATTTAGGGTTCCCTGGTCATATTCTCATAATGCTGATTGTATCAGGCATCAAATTTTACATTCTCTTTTAAGATCATGAAAAAAAATGTTTTGAAAAAAGCAGAAACGCTGAATATTCCTACAGCAAAACGCCACGTCTTTTTATGCGCCGATCAAACGATTCCTAAATGCTGTAAAAAAGAGATCGGCCTTGAGTCGTGGTTATTTTTAAAAAAGAGGCTGAGTGAATTGAATCTTGATGGGCAGGGAGGGATCTTACGCACCAAGGCTAACTGCCTGCGGATATGTAAAAGTGGCCCTATTGCGGTAGTTTATCCCGACGGAGTATGGTATCATTCCTGTAAACCCGAGGTATTGGAACGAATTATCTTAGAGCATCTGATGGGTGGAAACCCGGTGAAAGAGTATGTGATTACAAAAAACCCGATGAATTGAATATGTTTGATTTTATTAAAAAATGGCTGCCTGCCAGGGATGAAGTAGTGAAACCGCGTCAGTTGTCCAGACAGGCTGTTGCCATGATGCGAAGAGAATATGATGGGGTACCGCTGGATGAAAAGTCGGTTCATTCTGATCCGATGCTTCAGTTTGAAGCCTGGTTTGAAGAAGTATTGAAAAAAATTGACCAGGACCCCAATGCAGTGATTCTTGGAACTTGTGATGAAAATAAACAACCATCCACAAGAACCGTACTTCTAAAGGGTTTTGATGAAACCGGTTTTGTTTTCTATACAAACTATCACAGCAGGAAAGGGTTGATGATAGATGCAAATCCGTATGTATCACTCACTTTTTTCTGGGCCGGCCTGATGAGACAGGTTCATGTTGAAGGGAAGGCTGAAAAGACGGATGATGAACTATCGGATGAATATTTTCAATCAAGGCCGGTTTCCAGTAAACTTGGAGCATGGGCTTCCGAGCAAAGCAAGCCTGTTTCAGGGCGTAAAGAGCTTGAAGAGAGACTTAGAAATGCAGAAGAAAAATTTAAAAGCAAACAAATTCCCAGACCGCCCTATTGGGGAGGTTACCGTGTAATTCCACACAGGATTGAATTTTGGCAGGGCAGGCTGAACCGCCTTCACGACCGCATTTGTTACCTGAAAGAAGGGGAACGGTGGCATATCATCAGGTTGATGCCGTAAAATTTATTTTGCCGAATAAAATATTTGACAGGTTTTCCGTTATTCCGAAAAGGATAAACCACTTTTTTATGAAAAGGATTACTGCTCTTATTGGTTTGGCATTTATGCTAACACTATCCGGCTTTGGCCAGGCTGCTTATGATGTGTCGTTGACCGGTATAAATCACGTTCCGCCGGTTGGAACACCGGCATTTGGCACACTTGAAGTTTGGTTTGATTCTGATACTCTTTATGTACGAGGTTCTTTTTCCGACTTGATGGGTTATTACTGGGCAGGACACATTCATTTCGGGGAGCCGGGAAGAACTGGCAATCGTCTATTTCGATTACGGCCTGAACTGAGTGAAGACCAGCGTGAGGGCAGGTTTCACGAAAGCGAGAACAAATTTGCACTACGGCCGGCGCAGCGTCAGGCCTTGCGAAATGGGAATCTTTATGTGGTTATTTCATCCCACAGGCATCAGCAGGGAGAGATCAGGGGGCAGATACCGAGAATGTAGGTGGTCGGTGGTCGGTAATGAAGATAAATCAGGGAAGTTACTTAATTGTGCATTTTTATTTGAATTGCAGGAAGCAATTTTGCATGGCTGGGTCAGAGTTACCCAAAACGTTTTGGAATGTTAAAAAAATCTTAATTTCTGAGGGGTTTCAGGACTAATGATTTCGCAATTTATCAAAGAGATCCCTCAGTGCGGCCATCAACAGCATAGTGCAACGCGCTATGATAAAAGTAGCAGAACCCGCAAGTAGCCCCAAGGTGGGCGTAATCCGTACGTTTTTTTTACCAGAAGAAAAGACTTCCGAAGTCTCTCCATTTTTTAATTAAAAACCCGGTATCTAAATTTGTAAGGGTTTCTTTATGAACTCCGAAAGACTTCGGAAGTCTGGGACAGCCGGCATCGACAGATCATGATGCCTTTGAGGGCGTTGACGCAGATCGTACTTCGCATCATCGGAATAGCCATCATCCCCTTTGTTCGTTCCCGGCCGATGACGGGTTTGCGCCGTCCATGACCCGGGGCGACGTTCTCTTGCATTCGCGGCGCTCACTCTGCCCCGGGCTGTGTGATTGCGCCCCTTCAGGGCGGGTTAAAATATCGCCCCAAAGGGATC
>PWLN01000043.1 GCA_003559375.1 Balneolaceae bacterium
ACTGTGTTTCACACGTGTATCGGTTAAGATCAGTTCATGCCCATCCAGTTCCAGCGGAGCATATTCGTATTCGAGTGAACGACAATCGAGACGAATCACGTGCCCTTCTTTTCCATGCATAGAGGCAAACTGATCCATCAAGCCACAACGCACTCCGGCATAGTTATGCTCTGCAAGCTGGCCGATTATTGCAATTGTGAGTTTGTCGAGGCCAAAATCAAAAAGAGAGTTCAGTGCTGTACCGAAAGCACACTCAATTGCGGCAGAGGAACTGAGTCCGGCACCATCCGGTATATCTCCACCGAAAACAGCATGAAATGTTCCGGGCTTATAACCTTTAGCATGTAACTCTTTGATAACCCCGAAAGGATAAAGTGCCCAATGTGGCAAGCCTGTAAGGCCTTCATCTGGATTAAAAGAAATCGACTCATCATAATCCAGAGAATAGATTGAACAATCTGTACTATTTGACGGAGCTATTGCAACCCAGATTTTTTTATCAATAGCTGCAGGCATTACAAATCCCTGGTTATAATCAGTGTGCTCACCGATTATGTTTATCCGTCCTGGAGCAGCAAAAAGCCGATAATTATTTCCAAATTTCTCTTCAAATGAATGAATAACCTGATCTTTTTTCATATTGTTTTTGATTTCTTAGCCCTGTATTCGATATGAACAGGCAGGGATATTATGCGCCTTTTTTAGCGGTGATTTCTACCAAAATACCAAATAAATCACCAAAAGAATGATCATCACTACATACGACGCAATGTTAAATTTGTAACTTGTATGAAAGAGTTCTTTTGGCATTACAATCGCCTTGGGGTTGATCTCATGTTCAGCAGTAACAAGACTCACCATCACAATAATCGCCATTGTGATAAGGCATGTGTACATCATTTGATCAAGGAAAGGCATTTCCAGCGGTAAAAACTTTAACAGTAGAGCCACGGGAATGGATAAAATAACTCCTGTAATCGCACCTTTACTGTTGCTTCGTTTCCAAAAGAGTCCCATTAAAAAGACGGCAAGAATACCCGGACTTACCACCCCTGTGTATTCCTGAATATACTGGAACATTTGAGGCATGGTTTCCAGGAATGGCGCAACCAGAATGGCAACAACGAGTGCGATTGCAAGAAATATGCGTCCAACAGAAACAAGCCCTGTGTTCGACGTGTCGCTTCCAAAGTATGGTTTGTAGATATCCATCGTGAAGATTGTGGCAGTAGAGTTCAGCATGGAAGCGAGTGATGAAACAATTGCCGCAGTGAGAGCCGCCACAACCAGGCCTTTGAGGCCTGTCGGAATGAACTGCCCGATAAGCCATGGATAGGAACTGTCATAGTCAATGCTTCCATCAGGCCGTTCAAAAGCCGTTTGAACACCATCGATCACCGTTGTTCCATCACCCTGCATATAAAGAACGTATGCGATAATACCGGGAACCACAACAATGATAGGAAGAAGTAATTTCAAAAATGCAGCAAAAACAAGCCCTTTCTGAGCTTCTGCTAATGATTTGGCTGCAAGGGCCCGCTGAATGATATATTGGTTGAACCCAAAGTAGTAAAGATTAGCTACCCATAATCCGCCAATCAGTACACCAATACCCGGCAGATTTATAAACTCGGGGTTATCACGGCTCAAAATCATCTGGAATTTATCACTGGCCGTGTCGTACACATGTTCTATGCCGGCAACAATCCCTCCTGCCGGGGTTACATAGTTCAGTGCAATCACTGTTGTAATCAACCCGCCGATGACAAGTAAAACAACCTGTATCACATCTGTCCAGGCTACCGCTGAAAGTCCGCCCCAAATGGAATAGGCTGCTGCAAATAGTGCCAGGCCAATAATCCAGGTCATCATCATAGAGCCATCACCATTACCAAGAATGGTATCCAGTGCTTTCGCTCCCAGGAATAATACCGATGTGAGATTGACGAAAATGAAAAGACAGATCCAGAAAATGGCTAAAATCGTTTTTAACTGAGTATTGAACCTGATTTCAATGAATTGAGGTATGGTGAACAGTTTGTTTTTAATGAAAATTGGAAGAAAAAATTTGGCGACTATGATCAGTGTGAGTGCACCCATCCATTCATAAGATGCAATAGCAAGGCCGATAGCAAAACCCGATCCAGCCATACCGATAAATTGTTCGGCAGATATGTTCGCAGCAATAAGCGATGCACCTATTGCCCAGAATGGAAGGCTTTTACCGGCAAGGAAATATTCTTCAGGACTTTTACCCTCCCCTTTTTTTCCTCTGGAAACCCAGAGCCCAACAGACATAATGAGAATGGCATAGGCTACAAATATAATCAGGTCAACCGTTTCGAAAGATCCCATAGAAAAACTTCAGATAATTATGAGCAATAGTTAGTTAGCATTTAATATGAATACCGTGAGAGAATTAGACAAATAGATGTTTTATTTCCATAATTTCTCCGGGTATTCTCCATTTTGAATCAGTTTTTTTAACCGGGTTTTTACATGCTGTCTGTCGTCCGGATAGGTAACCCCAAACCATTCGGTCTCAGCATGTAACACCTTCACTCTGCATTCCCCATCCCGTATCATACCATCAACCAGACGAGGTATGTAAATTTCTTCCTTGGGATCATGCAAGAATGATCGAAGAAACATAGTAAATTTATTCTCAATTATCCCAAAAATTGAAGGGTTAAACGCCCATATATTCATAGATACGGTGAGTGCCGGGTCGAGATATACGGTACCTTTTTCTTTTTGGCTTACAATTCTGCCGTGAGTGTCTTCTTCTATATGAAATTGCTCATCAACCGATTTTAGAAAACCCTGTTCGTCTGTTTTGCAGATGCCCCTTGTTACACTCCCGTATTCGGAAAGAGTCTGTTCGAGGCGATAACCACACATTGCAAAGTGGTCAGAGCTGTGATCCTGGTTTTTTGTTAGATGATCTGCCAGAATCTGATAAGCATTAAATCCATAAAAATCATCTGCATTGATCACAACAAACGGATCCTTTACAGCGTTACGGGCCGTCCAAAGTGCATGGCCAGTACCCCATGGTTTCTTTCTTTCCATTGGGCAAGAAAATCCCTCAGGCAGCATCTCCACTTCCTGGTAAACCAGCTCATAGTCTGTTTTATCCAGAAAATGGTTTTGGTATCGGTCCAAAAAATCGCGTTCAATGTCCCGGCGTATGACAAATACGAATTTTTTGAAACCGGCACGTAGTGCATCATAAACAGAATAGTCGATGATGGTTTCACCTGAAGGGCCAAGCGGGTCTACCTGCTTTAAACCGCCATAACGGCTGCCAATGCCTGCAGCAAGAATGATAAGAGTGGGATTCATGAATCTAAAGTGATTTACAATCTTTCGTTATTAACCCGGATTACGCATTAGACTTCCGAAGTCTTACGGAGCATCGAAAGAAACCTTCATCGGTTAACATACTGAAGATTTAAAAAAAAA
>PWLN01000046.1 GCA_003559375.1 Balneolaceae bacterium
ATACAAGCCGGCCGGGCAGCGGAGGCGCATGGGAAGACATCATGCTCTCGGTTGTGGGTATTGTGAACTACAGTTTTGATGACCGTTATTTTATTGGAGGCTCTATCAGGCGGGATATCTCTTCCAGGCTTCCGGAAGGAAACCGCAGTGATATTTTTCCATCCCTTTCAGGTGCCTGGAAAATATCATCAGAAAGCTTCTTTGATGTGGATATGATCGACATGCTTAAAGTTCGTTTCTCATGGGGAGAAATTGGCAATATTAACTCAGTATCAACAACTGCATTTGCCACCCCGCTTTCCCGGGCTTTATCCCATATTGGAGATCCACCACGTCAACCTCTTACCTTTTTTGCGAATGAAGTTGCCAATCCAAATCTTAAATGGGAGCGGACAGAAACCTATAATGCAGGGCTTGATTTACATATGCTTCGCGACAGAGTGATCTTTACAGCGGAATATTATGAGAAGTTTACCCGTGGCGTAATTCTGAGGAATGCACCTAACACACACCAGGGTATGGGTAATGGCCCGCTGATTAATGCCGGTGATGTTTCCAATAAAGGCATCGAATTTTCTGCCACCTATCGCGGCCAGGTTGGACAGCTTGGCTATAGCCTGGGGGGTAATTTTTCAAAAAACAATAATGAGCTGATTACCTTTGGAAATTATGATGCTGACGTTATCAGACACGGTGACAGCGTGCGGGGTGTATTATTTCCATTTCAGAGTGAGCCGGGTCAGGCACTGCGCTCCTATTACCTGATTCCATCGAGCGGAATATTCCAGTCGCAGGCCGAAATTGACAGCTTTGTTGGCCCTGATGGTTCACGGATTCAGCCAAATGCGCGTCCAGGCGATCTCCGGTTTGTAGATACAAATGGTGATGGGCGTATTACAAGTGCTGACAAGGTTTACATGGGCAGTGCAATTCCCGATGTCACATACGGTTTATCGGTATATCTAAATTACCGTGATTTCGATTTTAGTACTTTCCTGCAGGGGGTAAGCGGTAATAACAATTATTTTGGATACAAGTACAATGCCTATCAGGCTGCGATCCAGCCATACAACATGGACCGCAGGGCATTGAATGCATGGTCACCGGATAATACAAACACCAATATTCCGGTAATGTCAACGCAGGATCCTAATGCGAATTACGGTACTGAATCAGACTGGTATCTCTACGATGCCAGTTACCTGAGAATCAGAAATATGACACTCGGATATACGGTACCGCAAAGTATCTTGTCAAGAGTTGGACCGCGGGTAACTGCCCGGGTATATGCATCCGTCGATAACCTTCACACATTCACCAGTTATCCCGGTATAGATCCGGAAATTGGCGACAGGATTGACAGTGCTTTTTATCCGCAAGGCCGAACCTTTGTGTTTGGTATTAATCTTGGATTCTAATCGTATAAAAAAATTATAATCAAATGTATAAGGTGCAAAAAATGAAACAGACAATGAAAAGAAGTTTCGCGGGTTTAGTTGCTGCTTTGTTGGTGATTGGCTTCTCCGGTTGTGGTGATGACTTTGTTGTTACCACGCCTCAGGGGTCATTAACTGATGCGGCATTCTGGCAGACAGAAGCAGATGCAATCGCTGCTTCAAATGCCCTCTACTGGAGAAAGTTTTCCAATAACAATATGTATGGAAGGGGAATAATGTGGTATATCAATTCCTCAGATGATATGGTGACAGGAAGAGCGGATGGTGCTTCCCAGCGAGTTCGCGACTTTATTGCTGATGGAGGTGAAAGCCGGGTCAGGGATTATTATGGCTTTGCATACCAAAATATTCAGTATGCCAATAATATCATTCGCAATATACCGGGGATGGATATCCGTGAGGCTCTCAAAAACAGAATTCTTGGTGAGGCCTATTTTAGCCGGGGTTACTTCCAGTTTAAACTGGCAGGGTTATATGGAGACCACCGGGCCGGTATTCCTATCGTAACAGAAGAAAACATGGAAGATGATTTTTTCCCAAGAACGGCTCACGTTCGGGAAAACTATGCAGCTGCGGCAGCAGATTTTAATCGGGCAAGTGAACTTCTGCCTTACTTTACTTCCTATAGCTCAGAAGATCTCGGAAGGGCGCATAAGGATGCTGCTGATGCATTTCTCTCAAAGACCTACCTTTACTGGGGGCAATATGATGACTCTCAATGGTCAAATGCAGTGGAAGCGGCGAACCGTGTGATTAATTCTCCAACGAACCGGACCCTGATCAACACGGGAACTCCTGAAACAGATTTTCACAGTGTTTTCTATATCAGGAATAATTGGTCTTCCGAATACATCTACTCTGTGGTGAGCGGTACCCAAACGGGGTCCATTTTACCTGGTGTAATGCTTGAACAGGTAGGCTGGGGCCTATACAATGGCTGGGGATACTTCCATCCAACCATCGATTTATATGATCACTTCGAGGAAGGTGATCACAGAAAGAAAGCCACTATTCTTGAATTCGGGGATGAATTTAACTTCAATGGATCCTCCAGGAGGTATTTCTCATCCAATTCCTGGACAGGATTTCAATTCAACAAGTACATGGAAGGATACTGGGAAGATTTCAGTATCAATGTAAATCCGAATGGAAACAAGCCAACCACCAACCTGAATATTCCCTTAATGCGTTTTGCTGAAGTACTTCTTATAAAAGCTGAAGCGCTCCTGATGCAGGGACAAAATGCCGATACGGAAATAAATCTCATACGTGAGCGGGCCGGTTTGGCGCCAATTTCAAATGCTACCATGGATGATCTTAAGCGTGAGCGAAGATCGGAACTAGCCGGTGAATTTTCTGACAGGCACAAAGATCTGGTTCGGTGGGGTGACGCGCAGGCTGCATATTCGAAACCAGATATGGGTAGGGCACATTTTGATACCAACGATCCGGATTCAGGTTATGAAATCATACAGGTATGGCGTGCAAGGGACAACTTTAATCCGAACGTACATCATGTGTGGCCAATTCCTACGCGATATGTTGAAGCTTCCGGAATTGAACAAAATCAAGGCTGGTAAGACGGCTCCAATTGTAACTCAAAAATTTTTAAATAATGAAGAATTATATTTTTGCTCGAATTGGCCTGCTGCTGGCGGTGCTTGTAACCTTCTCAGCATGCAGTGACGAATTCCAGGAAATGGATACCCGGCTTATTGACCGTGAAATTAGCTTCCGCCATGTTGACCCCGCATCGGGTGAAATGCTGGTGAATGTATTTGAAAATACATTCAGGCAGGATGACAATGTACAGGTAGAAATTGAATCCGATTATCGCATTTCGAGGGTTGATGTAGTTAACATCAACCAGCGGCAAGTATTGGATAATGTACAGGTTAACGGAAATACGATGTCTTACTCCACATCTGTATCCCAGCTTGGCATACCGTTTGGTCAGTCAATAAACCTCGCGTTTCATATCTATTTTGATGATGACGGGGTGGATG
>PWLN01000238.1 GCA_003559375.1 Balneolaceae bacterium
AGTAAAGCGGTGAGGGAGAGAAAAACGTTTGCTCTCAATGAGATGAACGGACATAAATCGTGCAATCTGGTAAATCTTGGAGTTATCGCAGTACGATTGGGGCGTTCGCTGGAGTTTGACCCTGATCATGAACGTTTTGTGAATGACGAGGCTGCAAACCGGCTGATTACCCAGCCAATGCGGTCGCCATGGAAAATTTAATTCAACTTGTATCCAAAAAATTTTTAAAGAGATTGATCTGAATAATGATGAAACAGGTTTATAAAATTACTTTTTACTGCGTAATGTTTTCCATTTTACTCATTTCCTGCAGAACCACAGAGGTGATTCGGGAAATAGAGTATCCCTCCGCTGAGGTTCAGCAGAAAGTCATCAGGCTGATTGCTGATATGCCGGCTGATTTGCAGCAGGAAGAAATTTGGGTGAATGAGCAACTTGCTGAAATTGGCTTTGAAGCCATTCAGGTATTAGCTGGCCTGCTTTCTGATCCTTCGGCAGGCAGCGACACACATGCAAGATATGCGGTCACCAGCCTGGCCAATTATGTAACAAGGCCGGGTGCTGAAGTAGAAAGGGATATTTTTGAAACAGCATTGCTGAATGAGATTCAAAAAAATAAACCGGTAGAGGTAAAACGGTTTTTAATCGACCAGCTGAAGCCTTTGGCTGGCGGCAAATCGGTGCCGGTGCTTGAGCCGCTAATCAGAGATCCCCAATTTTATCAATCAGCGTTGGATGTATTATCAACCATAGCATCGGCTGAGGCTATCACTGCAATCCGGAACGCTGTTCATCAGGCAGACGGTGGTTTGAAAGTTGCCGCGATCAAATCCCTTGGAGAGCTTCGGGATGCTGATTCAGTTGGGATGTTGCGAATGTATGCTTCATCAGATCACTGGCCGTATCAGCGAATGGCACTGTTTGCACTTTCTGAAATCGGTCAACCCGGTTCAACTCAGCTTTTCCGGGATGCAATGAATCATCAGGAAGGGTTCAGGAAAACCGAACTCACAGGCCACTTTCTTAACTATGCCGGCAAGCTTGCTGACAGTGGATATCATGATGAGGCCGGCAGCATAGCTGGTGATTTTCTGAACGGGAACTACCCGGCTAACATCAAAAATAATGCACTGGAAATCCGGTTCAGGGTAAAAGGCGAAGAATTGCTGCATGAATTACTGGAAATAGCCCAAACATCCGAAAATCACGTTGCGGTTACTTCGCTGAAACTGGCCAATTCGCTGGTTGGAAATGAAGTGACGAGCCAAATGATTTTAGCGATGGAGAATGCACCCGATGTCCGAAAAACACTTTTTATTAATGCTCTGGCCGAAAGAAATGACATGACTGCATTACCGGCAATCAGAATTCATCTGGGCAGTAATGACAGTATAGTGCGGATAGCCGCACTGAATGCTGTGCAAAGGCTGAATCAAGAGGCAGCCCTAGTGGATGCTATTGAAGCAAACAGGCGTGCTGAATCATACGAAGAACTAAGTTCAATTGAACGTATTCTGCGTCAGATTGATTCAGAAATTCTGGTTCCCGCCTTTATAGAAAATTTACCTTTATCCGAAGCTCATGTGAAACCGATGATGATCGGGATTTTAACCGATAGAATGGCTGAAAATGCCCGTAAAACCATTGTAAATGAATTAGACTCAACAAGGGAAGATGTGCGGATTGCAGCATTGAATTATCTGGATCAATTTGGGGAAGCAGATCATCTGGATCAGTTGTTTAACATGATGGATAACAGCCATTCCATTGATGAAAAACAGGCTCTGCTAAACACATTTATTATCATCCTGAACAGGATGGAACCGGCTGCAATACGCTCAAACCGCTTTGATCAATTTCTTGATAGGTCTACCCTTCGCCAAAGGGTGCGGCTTGTGGAAGCCGCACCTCATATTGAAGGATTACAGGTAGCTGATATAATCCGGCCGGGATTCACTCATTCCTTTGGTGAATTAAGGGAAGCATCTCATGTCAGCCTTATCAGCTGGGATGACCCACAGGCATTGCCTCTGATCATTGAAGTTTTGTCTCTCAATCCAGCTGCACAAAAACGAAATGAACTTGCTGACGCATATATTGACATTGTGAATGCAATGGATGAGGCTGTTTATATGAAGGCTGACCTGCTGCAAAAGCTGGTTAATGCCGTGCCAAACCAGGAAGGAAAAGCGGCAACGATTAGCCGGTTTACCCGTGCAAATGACCTACTGGCATTACAGGCATCAGGCACTTTTTTTAATGCATCAGAGATTACTCTTCGCAATGCGGCAATCGGTGTAGCCGCTGATGTTCTGCAGCCGCATTATGCTCAAAATTCAGAATTATTCAGCGTGCCATCAGCGGTTCTTGCCGTGCTGGATGAACAGGTAAGACGTGATATTAAATCTTTACTGGATTCCCGGAGAGTTATTGAGCAACGTATAACAGAAGAACCCGCGGAAGAAATTCTGTTTGGAGAACTTTTTAACGGTGAAAATCTCGATGGCTGGGAAGTTGTGGGTGGACAGCCGGAATCGTGGGGTGTGGAAAATGGAATTTTATATACAGATGGTGTAGGCAGCGGATGGCTATCCACAACTTCTGTGTATGATGATTTTATCATTGAACTGGAATTCCGCGTTCCGGTGGGTGGAAACAGCGGAGTCTTTATACGTGCCCCCCGGGAGGGCAATCCGGCTTATCAGGGACTGGAAATCCAGATCCTTGATGATTATGCCGACCGTTACGCCAATTTGCTTCCGTGGCAATATACCGGCAGTATTTACGACGTATTGGGCCCCTCCAAACGTGTTACAAAGCCAGCAGGAGAATGGCAGCAGATGAAGATCGTCGCAGAAGGGCCAAGAATTCAGGTTACTCTGAACGGTGAATTGATTTTAAGTGCAAATCTTATTCATTATCAGGAAAAAGCGGCTGGACATCCTGGGCTGGTGCGGCGTTCGGGTTATATTGGCCTGCAGAACCATAGTGACAGGGTTGATTTCCGGAACATCCGGGTTTCACCTGTACGGTAATGCGTTACTAAACGATAGATCGATTTGGTGTGTCATCGCAATCATTCGTGAACCCGTAAATGCAACGGGAGATGAGGGGCTGTGTTGGGGAATGCGATAAGGAATCCTGATTAGGTTTGTCATCGCATTCATTCGTCAGCCCGAAAATGCAACGGGCAGACGAGGAATGGACAGTTTTCGGGCTATTGAGAAATTAACCTTCCCTGCATCATTGTGAAATGGCCAGGATAGGTACAGATATAGGGATATGACCCCGGCGGGGGTACGGTAATCGTTACATAGGCAGCCTCACCCGGCCTCGCGAGCCTGGTATATCCAAAAATTTTCGAATAGGCTTCATCATCAACAGGGATATATTCATGATGTTGTGCCCTCAATGCTGCCATACCAACAGGGTAAATGTCATCTTCTCCAAAAACAAAAACGACATTATGAGGCATTTCACTCTGTGTGTTGTCATAGCGAATCGTGATTACAGCACCGGCAGATGCCCTGATTTCAGTGACATCATAGCTTAAATCGGCGCCGAACGACCGAACTGTAAGAGTATCACCATCAGCTGCAGTAATGGAGGCGCCTTCATCATAAGGCACGGTTCGCGGTGTTGCAGGAGACGGCTCGGGGTGAGCATGATGCTCAGCTGGTTGTACTACTGCCGCAGCTTCTTCAACGGCTGGTTCAAACAACCCGGGATGGCCCCATTTTTCAGCCAGCACATTCAGTTTCTCCCTGAATTCTTCTGGCATATTTTGAGCCATTTCCCTCAGGTGTTCTTCAAGGTACTCATCCAGTATGGGTTTCCTGTCATCCTGCCATTCTTCAGTGAGCCCTTCAAGAAAGGCTGACCCGATTACAATGTCGGCAGATTCCAGACTGAGAAGCATTCCTGCTACCTGCAGGTCGGGCCTTTCACCCATAGCAAAATGCCTTGCAATCCTTTCAACTACCGTTGCTGCATTATTTTTAAAGTCTTCATTCGCCTCGTCGTTAAAGCGGTTCAATAAAATATTCTCCAAAAACTCCACTTCGTTACGCGCGGCTGCTATCGTGATCGCGTCTCTCAGCCACCGGTCGTTCGCATTTTCTTCCACCATGATCATCTCAGCCAATGCCCGTCCAACACGAACATCTGAGGGCATTTCTGAAACAGCAAGAAGTGCCTCAAGTTTCACTTTCGGATCGGCATTAAACATGAATCTTACAGGAAGGGTATATCCCATTTCACCGGGCGCATCACGTGTAGGGAAAAAACCGGCATTGATCAATTCTTCGAGCATTTCATGGTTTCGTGGCAGCATCATAATTGCTGCTCTTCTCACGGATGATGATGGATGATACATTGCCTGTGCCACTGCTTCCATTACATCCGGATTTTCTGATCCTGCAAGGCCAAGGCCGTATAGTGTCCATAATGCATGAAGTGCTCCGGAATTTAAACCGAGCTCATCCACTCTTTGATCACCAAGCAGATTAAGCAGATCGGATTTCACATCAAACTGGCCTCTTTCGACCAGTAATCGTTGAGCAGTCAGGCGCCAAAACATGTTGTCATGTTTCAATGTTTCTACCAATCTGGAAGCTGATGCATCTTTCAGGTTGAAAGACTGCTCATGATCCGAATCTTTGTGAAGCACTCGATAGATTCTCGCATGTTTCTGGTCACGCAGTTCATTGATGTATGCATTTCCTTCCCCGGTTTCAAAATCAGGTGGAGTTGGATTATGTTGAATAATCAGATTATACCAGTCCAGGACCCATAGCGCACCATCAGGCCCAACCCTTGCCTGGATCGGTGAGAACCACTCATCCCGGCTTGCCAGTTTATTCCAGGTACTATAAGCACGATATGTAGTGCCATTAGGCTCCAGCACAAACGATCCCAACAGATGTCCTGTGGGTTCGGATACGAAAGCTTTCCTGTTCCAGTAAGATTCAGGAAAATCACGTGCTGTGTAAATTTCAAATCCTGAACCGGCTGTATATCGTCCATGCTGATCTACCTGGCGAACTTCTTCAAACAGTGGAAAAATCCGGTTTGTATTGGCTATCATGGGCAGACGCGGCCTTTGTCCGAAACCACGAACATGATCATAATACCGGTTGGGTATTACACTGTGAACCGGAACGTCCAGGTTTGCTGTGGAACCAAAAACAATACCTTCTTCATTGAAGTGAAGGCCCCAGGTATTGTTACTGGTATTGGATATATATTCAAGTTTAGAACCGTCGGGATAAAACCTGTAGAAACCGCTGCTGAACCGGTGATCTTCGCCACCAACAGTTCCCTCAAAGGCCGAATAACCAACCGTACCCCATATCTGGTTATCAAAGCCATACCGCAGGTTGCTTGGGCCAGCGTGCGTATCGAATGTACCCCAGCCGCTAAAGAGCACCTCCCTGTAATCAGCCTTACCATCACCAGTAGTATCCTTGAAAAAGATAAAGTCGGGAGCCTGTGCAACAACAACTCCGCCATTCACAAGAACAAGGCCGGTCGGTATGTTCAGTCCGTCAACAAATGTGGTGATTTTGTCAGCGCGTCCGTCTCCGTTTGTATCTTCCAGTATTTTGATCCGGTCGCTTCCAGTCCGGTCGTCCGTAAATTTGTTCGGATAGTCAACCGTTTCAAGCACCCATAAGCGGCCCTGTTCATCCCATGTGAGATCGATTGGATTGATCACTTGCTCTTCTGATGCAAACAGTTCAACCCTGAAATCCGGAGGGGCAACAATAAGCTGCCACGATTCTTCCGGAGTAAGCGGATTCTGAACTTCGGTAATCGGGTCGCCAGTTGTTCCCCATCTTTCTCCGGGCGGATAATATGGAAGCAAACCCTCGCCATAGGTGATTTCCGGAAATTCAAATTCTGCTTCAAGAGCCCAGTCGCCCACTACCCAGCGAATACCCCTGTCGAGCAGCTGCTGAAATCCCGGTTCACGCCAGGTACGCTCGTCGTGCCCCCAGGCTGTATAGAATACGCGGCCCTCTCCATGATGCCTGACCCACGACCATGGCTCTTCATGTTCGCCCTCCACTCTTACTGAGAGCACAGTTTTATCGGGGTTATGCCTCATGTGTACGTAGGTTTCGTCCCAGCTTTCAAATTCAGGCACACCGGTTTTTACCGGATGATCGGGATACACATGATTAACACTGAAGGTGCCATCCCCATGTGCTTTAAATGCGCCGCCAACAAGATTCACAAATGCATCAGAGTCATTAAATGAAGCCGAGGCTGAGTGAATCGCAACAAGTCCGCCACCTGTCTGCACATATTTCAGTAAATCTGATTCCTGTTGTGATGTCAATCCCGATCTGTTTCCATAAATCACCAATGCATCAAAACGGCGAAGATTATCAAGATTCAAATCGTCCTGGCGATCGGTATAGTGGAAAAAGATTCCCTGATCAGCAAAATTGGATACAACCACCCGCAGCCGTTCTCTTGGCTGGTGATGGCCATTATCTCCAAGAAACAGTATATGCAGGCGATCCGGCAAGTCAGCCTGTGCCTCTGTTGTTTGATGTAATGCTTCATCAGAGGAAGTTTCAATTGTTACAGCAGGTTCTGTTGTAGTACAGGAATAGAAAATGGCAATACATACGAGCAAAGTACCGCCATTTCCAAAAAGTGTAGATCTGGACATATTTCCCGGTTAATTAAAAGTAGTTGAAGGAGTAAAATCTGGTCACTCTGGAAGGGTAAAATCAGGCAATTTCATGATTTGCCCACCATTCATGGAAGATTCATGTGCCAGAAGGCCTACACAAGTCCAATTTGCTGATGTGACAGCATTTGGATATGGATCTCTGTCTTCAATAATTGCAGCGACAAACTCATGTGCAAGGTGCGGGTGTGAACCGCCATGGCCGGCACCCTGAATAAAAGAAAGGTGGGCAGAATCTTCGGCATCATAAACCCCGGCTTGTGTAAATGCGCGGATCTCTTCCGGCAGGCGGTGGCCATAATCGGGTACTTCCACTCGTTCAGGAATTTCATGCTCTGGTTTCTTTGCGGTATGAATAACGGGTTTTTCACCTTCAACCAGCGGCCATTCAAAAGATTTTTTCGTGCCATAAGCATCAAAACTTTCACGGTATTGACGGGCTGTATCGAACAAACATCGATAAATGTGAGCTGAAACATCACTGTCTTTTAGTTTGATATGTGCTGACTGAACGGCAAATGAGCATCCTGATTTTTCAGCAAGGTCATCATTGATTCGTCCTGAACCAAAACAGGAAACATATTCTGCTGGTTTATTCATCAGGCCCAGAACCGGACTTACCACATGTGTGGCATAATGCATTGGTTTCATTCGTTCCCAGTATTCAGGCCATCCTTCCATATCCTGCGGATGGCTTGCCTGGAGGTACTGTATTTCACCCAATTCGCCTTTTTCATATAATTCTTTCACAAATAAATATTCCCGGCTGTATACCACTGTTTCCGCCATCGTATATTTGAGGCCGGTCTGTTTAACGGTATCCACAATCTCTTCGCATTCCTCAATGGTTGTTGCCATAGGTACTGTACAGGATACATGTTTTCCTGCCCGCAATGCCATCAATGTGTGCTTAGCATGAAGCTGGATGGGTGTATTGATATGTACGGCATCAACTTCTGTATTTTCAAGAAGTTTTTCGTAGGAGGTGTAACGGTTTGCAATACCAAATTGGTCGCCGATTGCATTCAGGTTGGCTTCATTTCTTTGGCATATGGCATACATGTTGGCATTGGGATGACGCTGGTAGATAGGTATAAATTCGGCTCCAAAACCCAGGCCGATAATGGCAATATTTACTTTTTTGTCAGACATCGTATTACTTATTGGTTAGCATTTTACGTGAATGTACGGCATTAAAAAAGACAATCAATACCTTGCGAATTGTTGCAAGCATACACAATTATTCTTTTACAATTTTTAAAAAAAGGTAAATGGAATTGATTTATTGACTGATGCGGGCTTTAAGATATTCAAACCGGTATTAATTCCCATAATTCCACAAATTCCTTCTTTCGGTGATCCCTTCTTTTGGTTTTTTTTGATGAACCTTTCACTTTTTTCTTCTGAAAATTAACCTTTTTATAACGCCTGTTTTGTTCAAGCTCATCTTTAACGGGGTGCAGGTCAGTAACACCTTCTGATTCCGCAAGATTCGAGAACAATATTACCAATCTGCCATTGTCATGGATATAATTGGCAGCATGATCGAAAAAACGTTCAAATAGTCCGGCTTCAAAATAGATGGCGGAGTCGAGGCCTTCGGTATCTTTGAGTGCCGGCAGCCATGGCGGATTAAAAACAACGAGATCTGCTTTATAATCAACTTTTTCAAACAAGTCTGATTGAATAACTGTGATCCTGTGGCTTAATTTGTTTTTACCTGCATGTTCTTTAGCCGAAATAATTGAATTTGGATTGAGATCGGATGCAGTTACATTTTCAAACCCGCGGTTCAGCATCTGGAATGCGAGTACTCCGCAGCCGGTGCCGATATCGATAGCTGAACGTTTGAGCCCGGTATAATTTTTCAGCCATTTATCAAAAAGATAGAGATGATCGAATCGTGTGGGGAAATAGGTGCCGTAGTAAGGATGAATTTTTTCTTTTAATCCGGGGTATTTTATCCCTTTCAGATACCACTGCCATGAACTGTTAAGTCCCTGAACCTGTGGAAATGAGAGCAAAAATTCATCAAGATCTGGATATAGCTTTTCAAGCCATCCGATTTCCGGGGCTTTTTTCAGCGCAATTTTTCCCTTTTTTATTGGAACGAGCAGCCGGTTCGATGCGTGGTAAAACTCACTTCGTTTTTCACGGTAGGCAATGAAGTTTTCTTTCTTTTGCCCCTTGAACACTTGCCGTTTCAATTCAGCAAGGATTGCCATTCCTGTTGAAAACCGGTCACTCACCAAAAGTTGATCACCTGCTAAAAGCCGTGCTGCTAAATCCGGTTTGTCTGATTTTTTTGAGACCACTACCAAACCTGGTTCAGATGCACCTAATTCGATGGGTTCGGGCCTGCTGGGAATGATATCATCTTTTTCTGTATGCAAAATATGGTGATGCACTTTTGTTGAAAGTAAATGTACTTCAAAATACAGAAGATCTGACTATTTTGATTTATTCTCATCTATCATTCTGGTATTCACAAATGAGGAACACGATTGGTGTTCTGCTGAGAAAACAGAAACGGGTTCTGAACAGCATGCTCAATCAGGTAACTCTCCGGGAAAAGTCCCAGGTCCGGCATCGTTCGCATCCGCTGGCGCAGCCGTCCTCGCATATCTTCAAGAACCTCTGCATATTTTGGATCGCCTGCAAGATTTATTGTTTCATGATGATCTGAGGACAGATCATAAAGAGCCTCAGGCAGACGGGGCTCAAAGAACTGTTTTTGAATGCTATTCAATTTACCTGCCTAATACAGTTCCTGCCAATGCCGGTAAGCCAATTGGAGATAACGATAAGGATTCCGAAGTGCATCAGGATAATAAGGATGAAAGTTACGCAAGTATTTATAATCTCCCTTTCTAAGAGCCCGAACCATATCATACTTTTCATCAAAGCGATCGGCGTAGCTGAACGTCTCATCTCGTTCCAACTCTTTCAGAACTTCTCCAACTCTTTTATCCATATCAAGATGGCGGTCTAAATAGTACGCATGGGTATATCTAACCAAATCGGTATCCGTGTTAAATCACTCCTCCTCATAGTGAAGTTCGGCTATGGCAATAGCCCATTCACCGGCGGTTGAATAGATAAGATAGAGGCGGCCACCTTCCTCGTAAATCGCAGGGTCACGGAGCTGATGTACAAAATCATAGGTAGCTCCGAAACGGGATTCTTCAACAGGCTCATTTACACCCTCAAAATCTTTTTCAGGCTTAAGAACGGTCTGAGGCTCGGTAAATCGCCAATCATGCCAGTCATCTTCCAGGTTTTCAATTCTGGATACCAAAAGATGTTCGGGTGCATCTCCGCCGCGGGAGAAGAAAACATACAGCTTATCATCATGCTTCCACAGCGCTTTGTGGCGAACTCTTGGCAAGATTCTCGGGCCTTCCTCAAAATTCGTTAAACCATCACGAGACCGGTAGATGATTCCACCATCATTGATATATTTTGCCAGTGCATACTGCCAGCCATCACGTTCAAAAACCCGAAAGTAGAACAATCCAACTGGATCGGGGTATGATTCAAAATGAAGGCCATCCTCAGACAGAGCCACGTAACTCATTTGATAGGGCAGGTCTTCCCGGCCTGGACGCGGGTCTGCGTGATAGTACATCCGGATTCGCTGCTCATCATGATCCACAAACACATCGGGGCTGGCTACGTGGTCGCGGTCGGCACCGTCATAAGCCGGTGTTTCTTCCATCGGCAATACACCACCTTCATAAATCTTCCACGGACCTTCCAGGCGATCGGCATAAGCCAGGCGGATGAACGAACCATGATGATGTGCAAAATAGAGATAATATTTCCCCAGAGGATTTTCAATCCAGTCTGGCACACTGATCAAAGACGGGCCATTTATATTTTCTCCCACCTGCCCAATCATCCCTCTCATCTCCCGGTGGATGATCGGATTGGCTTCAAACCGTTCAACATGAAAATGGAACTGTGATGAGGGTTCTATATACTCCCAGGTTTCCATTGGATCGGATTGGGCATATCCAAAAGAATGAATCATCAATATTAAACAGGTGGCTATAAATAAATTTGACGATTTTGATGGTTTAATGGAGTTTTTCATAAGACTATCTATTCCTGTCTTTTGCATTTATAAAATGACCTTTGCCTAGGGCATGACTATGGCAGAAGCGCCTGGAATACTACAAGGACTCTTTTTCTGGTTCCAGAAGATTTTTAAAAAAAAAGTGAAATTTAGTTGATGTAAACTATGGCATTGATTTAAAAATAATCCGCTTGCGGATGACCGAATTTATAGCCCCGGATTTGAATCCGGGGAGCGAGATGGACATTGAATGTACCAAGTGCCGTAGGCACGGATGATCTGGTTGATGGGTCATGCCGGTTCCAAAACGGTAGGTGCTATATCGGTTAGGTTAATGATGTCATCAACAAACCGAGCTCCGTAAGCCGAAGCGTGCGGATAGGATTGGTCATCACTGATCACGATGAGAATATTTGGCCTACCGTTCTGAGCATGAGCTACTGCTACTGATGCCAGAAACAGACTCATACATATTAAGGATTAAAGAACGGTCAATATTCACATGCCCCTGGTTCAAGTACTACATAATATGATTTATAGTTGCTTGCATCAGGATCTGTACAACCTTTCAATGGCAATAATTTAACCAGCCTGAAATCGGTAGGGTGTGTTTCAGCCTGGAATGCGATATGTCCGCTTCCAAGAGGTTCCCCGTACCTCTTTACTTCGGGGTCGTAATAATCAGGGCCTTCTCCCCCCATAATGACATTTGTGTATTCCAGTACCACTTCGCCATCGAGTATGTGCTGAACCAGCGAATCTCCCAAAACAATGGCTTCCGCACGGATCCAGTCATCGCCATGATAGGTTCGTGAATTGGATGCGATCCAGTCTTCTTCCTGCAGAACACCGTCAATTTTTACCTGAGTTCCAGGTGCATAGAGGTTCCCGTTTGTACGCTCATTCACGCCATCTCCGCCCAGAAGCTGCATCTCAATCGAAATGGGAAGCAATTGGTTTAATGTTACGCTTTCTGCTGATTGTGAGTGCATCATAATGCCATTATTACGGAAACCCCAATCCGGCCCCTCTTCAACCTGGTCTCCGATAAAGCGATATTCTACAACTATATGATAATGTGAAAACGGTTTGTGGTAATAAATGTGTCCAAGCTCACCATTCCATCGCTCATAATCTTCATAAGATACTCTTAGCATTCCATCTTCAACCCGGAACGTGTTGAAAGGATTTTCGTTCAATTCATAACCTGCAATTTTAATGTCCCAGCCGTCCAGATTTTCGCCGTTAAACAGGTAAATCCATTCTTTGGTTTCTTCGACTTCTTCTGCACAACTTCCAAACAGAAAAGCACTCGCCAATAAAAAAATGTACATCCGATATTTCATAATTCCAGTATTTATTATTCAGAATATTAGTCCCAACAATCAATATCGTAACATCAGAACAAAAAAATTGTTAAATCTTAAAATTTTTTCTGATTCAAATGAACATTAGTATCTAATGTATTATCAGCAGTTGTGCAAAATTTTAAACCTCAGTCTCCTTTCATCTATTTATCAGGAATATTATGAATCGTCATATAAATAGACTCCGTAAACATTTTTCCATTTTCTGCCTTTAAATTTAAACGTACTCTCATTTGATCGACAGGTTTTATATTCGGAATCTCAAGCATTACGCTATAACCATTATTTATCGCCACAATATTATTTACAGATACCTTATCGGGCCCAATCATATAGGGATTTTCAACCGACCATTTAGCAGAGCCATAATTATGTCGCCAAATGTAGTTATACTGCACAATGTCGTAGTTATCAGTGTTTAATGACCATTCTTTATCCAGCCTGAAATTCAATGTAATCTCCAGTCCATTTGATCTTACCTGCACATCGTCAACGATTCGTCCTGACCCGCCTTTATACCGTATTCTGTTAAACACACCGTATTTGGTTGCGAACCCATCATCCCAGCCGGTCATTCCAACTGTATAAATCTGACCATCCACCGGGTTCACCCGAACTCTCTGCACACCGCTGTCAAGTTGAAACGGCATGGAAATTAAGGCACCCTGCTCAACTCCATTCACTTCGTGAGTTAACAAGTAATAAATCCATCCTTTCCCGAAACTTGTATGTATAAAGCGATCTCCCAATGGGCCCCATCTTCTATCACTCCATACTCCTCCTCCAGGAGAATTGTCAAACTTTTGCGGCATCCAAATTACCGGCTGATCGAAAGTATCCGGAATTTTGACTTCCTGAGGACCTAATATGATACTTCGTGCTTCCTGGTCTACAGGTATGTCGTCCGGGCTCCAAAGAGTGGTGGCAATATTCGGGACATATCCATAAAAACCGCCTTCGCGAATCCTGCTGATTTTATTTGCAGGCATCCAGTTCCCCTCATTGTCACTTACATAAATTTTATTGTCAGGAGTGATAGTTAGCCCGTTTGGCGTACGAAAACCTGTTGCAATGCTTTCCCAATTTGTACCATCTGATGATACCCTGACAACATTTCCCGGCTCAGCATTACTGGTATACTGACCGGATTTGGCATAATAAAAGTTGCCGTTACTGTCGGTATCCAGCCCAAAATTAT
>PWLN01000177.1 GCA_003559375.1 Balneolaceae bacterium
AAAAAACTGTAAGATTTTCCTGGTTTTCGGTTCATATAAGAAGAATCAGATGTTCCGGAATAGCCCTGAAAGGGCACCAGCATCAACACAGGGCAGCGCCCTGTGATAACATCACGATCCTGTAGTAAGCTCTGAAAGAGCGTCATCCAAACCAAATACCGAAACGATGCCACAATCCCTATCCAATGTGTACACACACATCATCTTCAGCACAAAACACAGGTGCAATCTAATTGATGAATCAGGAGAAATTGAATGGTGATCTTAAAATCCGACATATTTTTTCGGAATAGGAAAATATTAAGCAATAGCTTAACTTTTGAACCGTAATGCAATCATAATAAAAGATTCTTCAGACGGCAGGAGATCTATTGCCGTTGACGAATAGAATGCAGATAAACTGCTGAAGTTCTTACAGCAGGACAAACGGTATCAAAAGAAGTTTAATCATATTTGTGAGTTGATATTGAGGAATCATGTCAACCGAGAGCTTTATGATAAAGAAGAGCCGGATGATAGAAGTAAAGGAGTAAGGGCCATGAAGTTTTTTAAAGGTCAGGAAAACGCCAGGGTTTACTGTAAGGAAGTAAAGACCATGGATAAAACGACTGTTATTATTGCGGTTGAGGTGTTAAAAAGAAAAAAACAGACCAAATTAAAACATAAGGAAATCAACATAATACACCGGGTAGCGAGCTATGAGTACGAAACAATCAAAAAGTGCTGAAGAGATCCGTAACGAATTTAAAAAGCTGTTTGAAAAGTCACCTGAAGAGCAGGTAGAGCATCGGGCGCAGATGCTCTCCTTTATCTTTCTGAGCGAAGCCCAAAAAGTGATGGACCGGAAAGGCTGGACTCGCAAGCGGCTGGCCGGAGAGATCGGTACATCCGCCAGCTATCTTACGCAGCTTTTCCGGGGAGACCGGCTATTGAATTTTAAAACCGTGGCAAAAATTGAAACGGCGTTGGGTATTGAATTTGAAATTATGGTTATTTCGAAATACAGCAATAGAGAAAGTTTGCTAATAGAACCATTTCAGGTGAATGAACCGGGCAAATAGTCAAAACGTATTGATTTTTCTTGAATGGTCTAATCCAGCTGGTTACTTCAAATGCCATTAACCCAATACCAAATACAGCTCTTCACAGACAGACATGGAAACCCGGAAATGTTTCCGGCTGCTTTTCGTAAATGCCGGAAAACAAACAAGGAAAAAGGCATTATCAAACTCATAAAATAAAAGGATTCAGTCATGATCAGATCTGAAAAAGAATATCAAAAAGCAGTTGAAAGGCTCGAAGAAGAACGGAAAATTATGGCCCATCAGAGGGCTCATTTTGAAGAGCTGGGACATACTGGCGAGGAAATGGAACGCCTGATGCAGCCGCTTATTTCATTTCACTATCAGCTTAAGGAGGAAGTGGATGCCTACGAAGGTATGAAGCGTGGGAATTTGGGTACTCTGCGCGAGTTTAATAATATCGGCCGATGGCTGATTGGAGTACGAATTGCGTTAGGATTGTCACAAAAAGAATTTGCCGATGAACTTGGCGTTTCAGAATCACAGGTATCGCGTGACGAAAACAACGAATACCACGGAATAACCATGGATAAAACCCAGCGGATACTGGAAACCTTCAACGTAAGGTTTAAGGCTGAAATTGAAGAACCTGTTTTAAAACCCCGAAAGGTTAAAAACCCGCTGTTATTCCCTTAAAAAAAGGGTTTAGTGGTAGTGCCTGAATATCCCTGACATGGCGTAACATCAACGAATGGCAACGCCCTGTTACAGGCATACAAAACTAGAGAAAAGCTCTGAAAGTGTGTCACCTTGATCCACTCATTTTGCCTAAACCGGTCATTACTCCCTCGACTCTGTATAGGGCTTTAATGGGATCATCACTCGGGAGATCATTTTATGGCTACGCCTGTCCCGGGGCGGCGTTCGCTAGGCTCATTATGCCCCGGGCTGTATGATTGCGCCCCTTCAGGGCTGGATTGGGGGGGGACTGAATATCGCCCCGTGAGGTATCCATTCGGGAAAAATCAAAAATTATGAAGGAGATTAATTGAAAACAATAAACTTGCCGACTGCTTTAGCTGACGGATTGTAAGTTTCAGGAATACAAACCCCGAGCGACAAAATCAGGTAAATTCAGATTCTTAATCGAGGGGTTCAAGGAAGGATTTATTATAGCCACAATTACTTCTCCCCAAATCTGTCACCTGCAGTTTGTAATTGTCATGATTCAATTCATTCGATGGCAAATATTTACCACCTTAGGCAAGCTTCTCTAAAAGTAAATAGGCCTTTCGAGTGTACTGTTTTCAAGAAGCAGGCAATTGTTGCAAACAGCACCCATTGCAGGACATGGATTTGAGATACTGATTGGAAGATTGCCTCTTGTTACGAAGGCAGGTGAAGAGTTTAAGGCCGCTGCCTCGAAATAGCCAAGTTCCGTATCGGAGTCATCGTTCAGATTGATGATATTACCACGCACTGTGGCAGGCGGCACATCAAAAATAGTCCCGGTTTGGTTAATCATCTGGTCTACATGGTTCCAGTATTGATATCTACGCTCTGTAATGGAATGTAAATGAACCAGAAAAACATGCCTGATATAATATTGATAAGGCTGATCAATCCTGGTTACAGACAATTCTTTTCCCTCAATCAGATTTGATTCCAGATCTTTCGAGGAAATGATGGAAATGGTCTGCGGGTTTCTTGTTTGATAAACATAGCACACATCAGGTGGAGGCGCGAGCGGATGAGAAGGCTCATTTTCGATAAAAGCATATACACTTTCTACACTCCACTTCAGGTACAATGGTTCATCTGTTTGAGGTACAATGGTATTTGTATTTACAAAAATTGCAGGAACATCCCGTATTCTGCCAGAAGCCGACTGCTCCGGTACTGTACCGATTCGCAAAAGAGCTCCGGGAAACCCGTTTATGTGCGGAATGGTTTCGGGTATCGACCCGTAAACACTGCCATCAGGCAATTGAATTTCGAGCCGGTAAGTGCCGCCTCTTCTTCCGGTAACCGTTTCTCCGGGGAGGGAGTATTTCCCGGAGCCGGTTTTCCGATAATATTCATAATTTCCGTTTTCATCAAAAAGCCTGACAATAGCATTATCGAGTGGAATTGGAACCACATTTGCTTCAGTTGTGAGGCCAAGATGTAATGTATATGGGCCGGGGCGGTCATAAATCCCACCATCTACTACAATTTGTCCGCCGTCTCTGTCTGTTTCAAATGATATTTCATCAACACACGCGCCTGCTGTTAACATCACAAGTGTGATGATGATAACTCCAAAATATCGCCGCATTGAACAGTTGATTATTTTGTCTGTCATCAAAAATTAAAATTGTAAGTGAAAGATGGAATTACAGCTCCCAAAACAGACAGACGATTCGGGCTGGGTACTGCGGCACCTTCGGCACGCTGATAAAAGACGGAAAAGGCATTTTTTCTGCCAAGAACATTATAAAATGTGATGTTTGCACTGTCGCTGATTCTTCGGTTTGGGTCCGGCTCCCGGTTCAGCCAAATATTATCCGCAATACTGAATGAAATATCGAGACGGATGTAATCGGGTATGCGTTCACTGTTTCTTTCTGAAAAAACAGGTACCGTGGTATCCTGATCGGTATAATTGGAATGGATCGCAGTAATTGGCCTGCCGCTTCGCCAGGTAAAATTGAAGGAAAAAGCACTATTTTCACCAAGACGCCTAATCCCTGCGAGGTTTAGATTGTGTGGCTGGTCGTAGTTGGATGAGAACCAATCACCCCGGTTAATGCTTCTTTCCGGAAAATCATCTTCAGCTTTAACAAACGTGCGTCCGAGTGTATAGGAGAGCCAGCCAGTCCAGTTACCACTGTTTTTCCGGATGTTCAGTTCACTTCCATAAGCCCGCCCGCGTGCAGAGATCAGGTCAGTCTCAATATGGTCGTTTAGAAACAAACTGGCAAAATCGATGTATTCCACAAGATTGTGAACGTCCCGGTAATAAAAATCCACTGACACCTCCCATTCACCATTCGAGAAATTTCTGAAATATCCGGCAGAATAATTATTTGAGATTTGAGGCGGCAGATATCGGGTACTTACCTGCCAGATGTCAGCCGGTGTTGGTGAAGTGCTGTTCGATATCTGGTGGATGTATTGCCTTGCCCGATTATAGCTTATTTTAACGGAACTGTTTTCGTCCAGCATAAGACGCGATGAAAGGCGGGGTTCCAGCCCATAGAAGGCAGCCATGATGTTACGGTTATCAAAACGGGTGGTATCGGTGATCGCATTTACTGTTCTCGCAGCATTTTCAGCATAACTGAACTCGAGCCCGGGCCCGAGCTGCTGGAATGCCGAGAATCGCAATCCAACCGAAATAAGAAGCCGGTTTGTTAGCTCAATTTCATTTCCAATGTAAGCAGCCAGTTCCTGGCCGGTGTCTTTAGGCGATTTGGCGGGGGCTATTGCCGAAAGCTCATCAAAGGGTTCCAGTTCTTCATCATCACTGCGGTATTGTGTCCATTCGGCTCCTGCATTCCAGGTTTGCCGGCTGAATCCGGTATAAAGTATATACTGGCTGGCTCTTGTATAACAGATACCTGTATACAGCCTGAATGCATCTGTACCCTCAGGCGTAAAGTAGGAACTGCGGTATTGATTAACGGCAACGGCAGATTCTGAAAACAGATGGTCTGAAATAGCACTTGTCCATTTCAGGTTAGCAATTCGGTTGTTCCATGAATATCCAAATTCATCCGAATACCTGAAAAAATCACTGCTTCCATACATCGACAAAGAGAGCCTGTTATCCGGATTTATGCGATGCGTTATGTTTGCATTACCATCGTAAAACCATGCTCGGCTGTTATATACATCAAGCGGAAGGGAAACTCTCATCATATCGCGGCCTTTGCCTGCCAGCATAAAGAGGACCGATGAATCGGCCCCGCGGCCGGAAATCAGGAAAGAAGTACGATCTTTTATAATGGGGCCTTCGGCCATTAACCGGGCAGTATAGAAGCCAACGCCACCGTGAACCTTAAAATCCTGTGCCGACCCGCTTCTCATTGAAACATCGAGTACCGAAGAAACCCTGCCGCCATATCGTTCTGGCATGTGGCCCTTGTAAAGAGCGAAACCGTCAGTTACATCGGGATTGAAAACCGAAAAAAGGCCAAGTACGTGCGATGAATTGAAAATCGGGGCACCATCCATCAGAACAAGGTTCTGATCTTCGCGGCCACCTCTCACATTAAAACCGGAAGCACCTTCGCCTACGGTTTGCACACCCGGTAACGCAACCAGTGAACGTACAACATCAATCTCACCCATCAGCATCGGTAATTGCTCAAGGTCGCTGATCGAAACAACTTCAACACCAGTGATTGCACCACGGATATGATCACCAAAACCTACACCTTCCACAATAATTTCATCAAGGTCAAGATCCTGTTCGGTAAGGGAAAAGTTGAGTTGAAGGTCATTAACTACAAAAAAAGTCCGCTCTGCCGTTACCATTCCCAGGTGCTGAATTCTGATTGTATAATGGCCAACCGGCAGTCGGAAACTGTAAAAACCCTCTTCATTTGTAGTGGTTCCCCGCTCAAGTTCGATGATATACACAGTTGCTCCCTGAAGCGGATTTCCAGAACTTTCCTCGACAACATATCCGCTTAAAAGAAAATCGGTTTCAAAGGAATAACCAAATTCAGACAGAGGGGGAAAAAAGGAAAGTATTGATAGCAGAAATGTAAGCTTCATTAACTCATCAGATTTTTTTAGTATTGATGAATATAATGAGTCAAAATCTTGTACGGACACAATTAAGATTGTTTTTACAGATGTTAAATAAACTACTTGAACCACATCTAACGGAATAAACATGGCCAGGGTTGCAAAAAATCTCAAAGTAACCGGCAGGGTACAGGGAGTCGGTTTTCGTTACTTTACCAGAAAACAAGCAATTTCTCTTGATATAACCGGATGGGTAAGGAATATGCCAGATGGCAGTGTAGAAGTATATATTTGTGGTGAAGAAGATAATATCGAAACCATGGAGCAAAGGCTCTGGAATGGCCCACGTGGTGCATATGTAATTGAAATTATTGAACTCGAAACCAGTAATGACGGAGTTCAGTACACTGATTTTTCGGTCATACGATGAGATTATTTGTTTCAATAGACTTTCCCTGTGAAATATGTACAGAGCTTTATGACAGAGTTCCGGATATTCAGGGCTGGAGGAAAACCCCCGCTTCCCAGATTCATCTTACACTATTTTTCATCGGTGAATGCCCGGAAGCATTGGTGGAACAAATTTCAGAAGAATTGCAGACCATACGCTTTCAGCCATTTGAATTGGTAACATCAAACTTGGGGGCATTTCCCAATCAAAAGAAACCCTGCATTTTGTGGTGTGGCGTTGAAGTTAACAAGGCGTTGCTGGATCTGCAAAAAGCAGTGGAGGCCAGGTTAGCATTATACCGAAAAAAACCTGATGACAAACCGTTTTTTCCGCATATTACCCTTGCAAGGTTAAAGAGAAATTCCGGCAAACATAACCGTGTACGTGAATTACTTTCAGTTGAACAGACGAAACTTAACGTTTATATCGACCGTTTTTCTTTGAAACAAAGCATCTTAAAACCCGGTGGCAGTGAACATGGAGTTTTAAAAGAGTTTATTGCTAAAGGAGCAAGCTGATTCAAGATAACTGATTTGAATATATGCACAGTTCAGATATCCACTATCACTAATAATGAAAACATTGAAAAGCATGGGTTCTATCATTCTCACGCTCGCAGGAATCTACCTTGTGATCCTTCTTCTAATGTATATTTTCCAAAATCACCTGCTTTTCATGCCATCATCTGCCATATTTCAAACACCGCAACAGGCAGGGTTATCTGCTGAAGATGTATGGATTGAAACGTCTGACGGCATCCGGATTCACGGCTGGTATTTCCCGAATGAGGAATCGGAATGGGTGGTTGTACTATCACATGGAAATGCCGGTAACATCAGCGGAAGAATTGCCATTGCAGAAACCCTTCTCAACAGCGGTGCTGCAGTACTGATGTATGATTACAGGGGATATGGGAAAAGTAACGGCAGGCCATCCGAGCGTGGATTATATAAAGATATTGAGGGAGTGATACATTTCCTGAAGGATGAGTTTGACTATCCGGAACATCGAATTGTGATGTATGGCCGTTCTCTTGGAGGTGCAGTGGCTGCCTACGCGGCAACCAGGTTTAATCTGGGTGGATTGGTACTGGACTCTGCCTTTATCAACCTTAAACGAATGGTAAGGGAAGTGTACCCGTTTGTTCCCGCTTTTCTGGCAAAATATGAATTTCCTACCGACCACTATATTTCGGAGTTACAAAATACTCCGGTGATGATCATGCACAGCCCCGCTGATGAAATCATCCGTTTCCATCATGGTGAGCATCTCTATGATCTTGCCCCTGAACCGAAACGGTTTATTGAATTGAGGGGCGGACATAACGACAATTTTTTCCTCTCGCAAGAACTCATAGAGCGGAGCTGGGAAACCTTTCTGCATGATGCTTATTCAGTATCCGAAACCGGTGGCCGTTAAATTATTTGGCCACCTGAATCGTAAAACTTAACCGGCAACAGCTCAGCCTCTGTCGCGCATATACATTTCACCTTTGCGGTCAGACAGGTTGCTTTTTGATGAATAAAGGGTTTTCAGCTTTCCTACCGACCGGATTCTTTCTTCTGCCAGGATATTTGAAGCTTCGTTCGTGGTAATATTATGCTCTTCCGCATAATCAAGGATTTGTATAGTGGTATCATAGATATGCGATGCTTTTTCCATAGCGATGTGCTCGTTATATCCCTCCAGTTCGCTTGCAACATTTATCACACCGCCCGCATTCACCACATAATCCGGTGCATAAAGAATTCCAAGGTCTTTCAGCATCTGGCCATGCCGTATTTCACGATCAAGTACATTGTTGGCGCCGCCGGCAATAATGTCGCAGGCCAGGTGGTTGATGGTATCATCGTTTACAACTCCGCCCAATGCACACGGGCTGAAGATATCCAGTTCAAGAGTATATATTTGATCCGGGTGAATCACCGTTGCCCCGGTTTCCCGGGCAAGATTCAGGGCTTTCTCTTCGAAAATATCCGTTACAAACAACTCCACGTTTTCATTTCTCAATAGTCGGGCGAGGTGAGTTCCTACTGATCCGGCCCCCTGAATTCCGATTCGTTTATCTTCGAGCGAATCGCTGCCATACGCTTTTTTGGCTGCCGCTTTCATGCCCATATAGACTCCATAGGCCGTTACCGGTGAGGGATCGCCGCTACCGCCGCGTGATTTTGGAATGCCCGTCACATATTTGGTTTCTGAAAAAATCCATTCCATTTCGCGTTCGGTCATACCGACATCTTCCGCAGTGATATACCTGCCGGCAAGCCCGTCTACAAACCGGCCGAATGCCCTGAATAGCAGTTCATTTTTATCCCTGTGCGGATCTCCGATGATAACCGCTTTACCGCCACCGAGGTTTAACCCTGAAATGGCAGCCTTGTAGGTCATTCCCCTTGCAAGCCGTAATGCATCACGAATGGCTTCTTTTTCTGACGCGTAATTCCACATCCTTACTCCGCCAAGTGCAGGGCCAAGGGTTGTGTCATGTATAGCGATGATAGCATTTAGCCCAACCTCAGGGCGTGAACAGAATACGATCTGCTCATGATCAAAATCCGCAAGTTCACGGAAAAGTGGAAATTTTTTTGATGAAGCCTCTTTCTTGTTTGATATGACAAATGTTTGATCCATAATATTCTTCATTTGATGATTTATAGAGTTCGATTGGAACCGCTTCCAAAAAATATGAAATTTTCGGCTCTCAATACAGTTAATCTGCCCGATATCGATCAAAGAATGGCGGAGTTTGTGTTAAAAATCAGATAAAAAATATTGGATAATTCAGCTTAATGTCTTTATTTCAGTTTAGATCAAATCGAAATTAAAACTAACAGAATATGGATATTTCACGTCGAAATGCCCTCAAAAAAATGGGTGCAGTTATGGGTTCAGCCACTGTAATGGGATTAGCCGGCCGAATTCAGGCTGCGGAAGATGCATTGGAAAAAGAAAATCTTAAAGGCAACATCAATCACTCCGTATGCCGATGGCCATATGGAAGCCTGACGCTTGAAGAACTTTGCGTGGTTAGCAACGAAATCGGAATCAAAGGAATCGAAATTGTAGGGCCAGATACCTGGGAAACCCTTAAAAAGTATGACCTATATTGCCCAATGTGCAACGGCGCTGAAACCGGACTGAACGTCGGTTTCATACACACCGATGCTCATTCCACACTGAAAACCAATTATGAACGGGTAATTCCGATGGTTGCCGAAGCCGGTTTTAAGAACCTGATTTGTTTTTCAGGGAACTCAAACGGAATGGATGAAGAAACCGGGATGAAAAATTTTGTGGACGGCATCAAGCAAATTATTGGTACAGCTGAAAAACATGGCGTAGTGATCTGCCTCGAGATGCTTAACTCCCGTGTGAGCCATGTTGGGTATATGGCAGATACAACCCAGTGGGGTGTGGATGTTGCCGACCGCATCGGTTCAGATAACTTCAAACTTCTGTATGATATATTCCATATGCAGGTGATGGAAGGCGACATTATATCCAGGATTCGTCAGTATCACGAATACATTGCCCACTACCATACCGGTGGTGTTCCCGGCAGGAACGAAATTGATGAAACCCAGGAACTTTTTTATCCTGCAATCATGAGAGCCATTGTCGAAACCGGGTTTACCGGCTATGTGGGACAGGAATTTGTCCCTTCTCGTGGCGATGCAGTTGCATCCCTGCGACAGGGCGTTCATATTTGTGATGTTTAACATCTGACAGGAGCAAATCAAAATATTGAATATCCAATATCCAATGTTGAATATCGAAGTAATGATTATGTCTTTACTTCAACTTATTTGCCTTGTTTCCTGAAATATCAGACGCTGACAGAAGCCCTTGCAGGCTTGCTGTCAGGTCAACTTTAAACCTTAAACGTTAATCTGTCACTCCACTACAAAGGGCTGTGTCCATGCCACTTCTGTATCACCTTCGGCAAAAGGGTTGGGGTGCTCTTTGGTTGAGATGATTTTGGCTCTCACATAGAGTTCATCGCCAGTAATTTGATAAGCGGCCCTTGTGCCGCTTATTTCTTTAAATAGAGTACCTAACTCTTCACTATAAATGCGGGTGGCGCGCAGTTCATCACCGTTTTCGTCCAGTACCGGCCTGCTGGATATATCATGTTGTTTTGATGTACCGATGAACTGTACGGTGTATTCCACTCCAGGTTCGGGATCTATTTCAACGAAATACGTGCCATCAGCCACTCCAAAATCAATTAGTTTTACGCCGGTAGTGGAGTAAAAATCACCGGCTTTCAATGCTCTTATGATATGTTCCGGCGTCAGAAAATCAGAGCGAACCATCACCCAGCCGCGTCCCGGTGTTGCGGTTTCGTCCATACTGTTTTCGTAATGATGGCTGTCATCAACCGCAAGCCCATACATGATTCCAAGATCGAGATGGGCAAGACGGAGTGTAAGCGTGATATCCCAAAACCGGTCGAGATCCACATGGTTCTCGTTGCCATAGTTATACACTCCGCGATGGCCGTTATATACCTCAAAAAAATGCAGCCCTTCGATATGCGCGAGATCCTCTGCGGTAACGGCAAAATGAAAATTGGGATGGTTCAGGTGCGGAAACATCTCCTGGCCTGTTTCGTGATGGTGATGGTGAACGGCATTTACATTATTCTGGATGGTTTCCCGTACAGTAGCGCCACCCTGTGGCGGGATAAAATGCAATATATTGTGTGCATTCACATGGACTACATGGGCATCAGTAATTTCTTCACTGTTTATCAGCATAAACTTTCCGGATTCCTCAAACAGATGGCGGTATTCATTCAGAGGTTTTAAACGGGCTTCCAGTTTATCGTTTACCATACGATATTCCACCCACTGCTCACCAAACTCTTCAAGATATTGCTCAAATACGGCCATCCCGCCTCCTGATTGCGCATGATGATTAAACTCAGGCTGTATCCACTTCTCACCCTGCTGCAGAATGTTGTGATCGGAAACCGATAAAAAATGATACCCGTTTTCTTTATACCAGCGTGTGATCACTTCCGGGAAATGGTCACCGTCACTCCAGAGCGAATGGGTATGCAGGTTGCCTTTCCACCACCGGTTATGAGAATCGGCAGCTTCGGTTTTCATTTGATGATTGCTACATCCAATCAGTGCGAAAATCACAGAAAAAAAGAATAAAGAAATGCAGGCATAAGATTTCTGATTAGTTGGCTGCATATGGATGAAGATTTTGGTTGAAATTATTATTCAATTACAAAAAAAGGTGTATGACTTTGGCTCTCAATATAGAATGAGGATCTTAAATCTGCGAACGAAGTTTTTCTCTCTCTTTTTTGGGGAGTTTGTCCACCACCAGATTGTACGAATCCGTGATCCATTCCATTATCAGGTCGTCTGGCAGGTTGTGCTGCATGCTTACTGTAACCCAATGTTTTTTGTTCATGTGATATCCCGGAATTACTGTGCCCGGGTACATTTCCCGGAGTTCAATGGCTTTTACAGGATCGCACTTCAGGTTTATGCTTTCAAATTCTTCAATGTCGCAGATTGAGAAAATTTTTCCACAGACCCTGAAGCAAAGTGTGTTTTCATCGAATGGCAGATCTTCTGTGGTTCCGGGAAGCGAAAGGCAGTAATCACGGTATTTTTCTATGTTCAATTCTCGACAGGATAGGATTTGTCTGATGAAATAATGTAGTCAGAAGCTAACTAATCACCAACCTGAATTACATCAAACAATCAAAATCTGTAGGTATAACTCAGCTTGAAAGATCCCTGGGTTTCGAGGGGTGAGAAACGGTTTTCAAGCTGTATCCAGTTCCAGGTATGCACAAGGAAAAGGTCTGCGCCGGGACGCAAAATCCATCTGAAACGGTTATACAGACCAAGCAATTCACTTACATTGTCATATTGAAGGATCGTTGTAAAGGAAACATCCGGACTCAGATCGATATTCCCCCTGAACCTGAACAGATCGGTTGAAAAATTACCCTCCGGTAAATCTGCATTGGTCCGCGACCAGTCTCCCGAAAGGTTAATTCCGGGATATGGTCGAACTATTAGTGTTGACGTGTATACCGACCTTGTTCCTGTCCAAAAGCCTTCATATATATAATCACCGGCAACAGCCAATGCCCTGTAACCTGCTGATGCAGCTGTGATATTGAAAGACCAGGTGTAATAATCATTTGCAGGGATGATTACAGTACCATCCCTCAGAATATCAAAATCAAATTTCAACCGCTCGAAATCCCTGCTGATGCTGGCAGAAATTTGTTGCCCGCTTTCAAATACCAGATCCAGCGGGGTAATTTTTAATTGCACGGTTTCCGGATCAAAATCAAGATCGGTTAAATATTCAAATCTCAGCTGAAAATTAAGAGATCGCAACAGATCGTTTTCCGGTAAAATGCGCTGATAATCGAATGTTGGCTGAAATCTTCTGAAACTAACCCGGGGTGCAATTCCAACTGCAGGATTAAATGAACTTCCGAACTCTCTGTAGGAGACATTGGCTGTAAACGGATAATTTGGATAGGAAAACCGGACGCCACGGCTGGTACGGTCCCAGAAACCACTCTCCTCTTCGGGAAAATTTTCATCATGCCAAACGAAGAAAGCCTGAAACAGGAGATTTTTGTTTCCCAGAAATCGTGAGGTGTTCAGTTCGAGATCGGCAGCCAGGGTCTGCCGTACCGGCAAAAAGTCGTCAGTTATGTTTGCGCGGCGTGTGTAATAAAAGCCGAGGCTGCTTTCGGATAAAAAGTTTTGAACCACCCTGGCTACTGTGAAATCTTCAGTATCTGTATTTTTACCACCTGTTCTGATCTGATAAAATCCGATATTGGTGTTGCCAGCCCTCCCAATCAGTCTGGCTCCGCCCTGAACCGGCACAGGCTCACCGTCTACCAATCCAATTCTGCGACTGAAAAAAGGATAAACGGCACTTGCCGGTGCAAACTGAAAGATTCCGGATCCTTCAAGGAAAAAATCCCGTTGTTCCGGAAATACCAGGGGAAACCTCGTCAGGTTTACCCTTCGCTGATCCACTTCAGCTTCAGCAAAATCTGTATTAATGGTGAGAGATGAACGCAGGCTTGGTGTGATACTGTAGGAAACATC
>PWLN01000125.1 GCA_003559375.1 Balneolaceae bacterium
CCGGAGGCCCAGGCGCGATAGATGTTGCGGTCCCCCGCCTTGACGCGCACATAGATCGCATCGGTGAAATCGATCGGATCGAGGTACTGATCGACCTGGTCATTGTCGACGATCGAGAAGTACTTCGTCCCGTCCTTCACCGCCCAGAGGATCAGGTGCGAGTAGGACTTATGCAGCTTCTCCGCCTTTTCTTCGCACGCATTGCACGAGTGCACCAGGGCGCGGACGCAGTCGAGCAGGTTGAGCCAGACTTCGCAGTCATTGACGAGGCTCGTCGTCACGCACTTGCGATCCCGCGGATACTCGACCTCGAGCTCGTCTTCCGGGCAGACGACGTCGATCGCAAAGAACGAGAAGTCCGGCCGGTAGTTCGAGTAGCGCACCTTCTTATTGCCGAGAAGGGGAAGCTTGAGCTTGTTTTCCTTCGGAAGCCGGAAGCCATAGAAGCAGATGCAGCACTCTTTCTGCTTCGAGTGGCTGTGGTGCTTCTTGTCCTTCTTCTTCTTGAAGCAGCATCCGCAGAGGTCGACGCTGGGCGCGTGAACATGGATTTCCTTCCACGAGCTTGGGGTGGAGGACTTGTTCACGATGTAGTTGACGGGCAAGCACTGAACCGTGCAGACCTCCAACGTGAAGGTTTCCTTGTGAAGGTCGAAGGTGTGGTCCTTCTTGTGATGCTCGCCGCAATGAAGTGCGGGCAGCACGCGAACAAGGGCTTCGATTTCCTTGCAGTGCTTGTTGCTGAGCTTGATCTTCTTGAATTCGACTTTCTTCTTCTTCTTTTTCTTCGTCTTTGTCTTCGGGATGATATCGCCGAAGGCGACGACGAGCTGGCGCATTCGCCACCATTCTTCGGCGCGTACTTGCGGATCGCACTCGACCAAGAAGGGGACATAGCCGGCCTCGATATCCACATCGAGTTGGATATTGAAGCGGTAGCCGTACTCCTTCGAGAAGGCAACAAAGGCATGCATGCGGCTCGTCGGCCTTAGCACGACGCCATAGGCGAAGTCGCTTGCGTCTTCGCCTTCGGTGACTTCCACGCCGAGACCCGCGTTGACGCAGTCGGCGAGCAAGGCGTTGTCGTTCTTGAAGGCGCGCAGATCAACGAGCAACGGTGTCCCCGAGGGTAGCTCGAAGAGGTCTTTCAATCCGTCGACGCCTTGCTTGGCAATCGGCTGTACACCGAAGGTGCCGTGGGCGATCTGATAGACGGTCGACTCGTTGACGTGTACGTCGGTGATCTGGCCGACGTCTTCGAACGCCGTGGCGAGGCCCATCGTGAACTGGTGATTGATCACGCTCACGTCGAGCAAGTAGCCCTGGGCGAACATGCTTTGCAGCGGATCGGGGTCGAACTCCGCTTCGAACACCGGCGTCCATTCGAGTTCGTTTTCATCCGCGTCGGCAACGGCGCCCGCGGCGAGATTGGCGATCAGCCGGAGGTGTCCGAGCTGGCCTTCCTCGATCGTCAGCGAATCGCCGATCACGTCGATGCTGATGGTGCGTTCGTTTTCGCCGGGCTCGGCGGGAGTGACCACCAGCGGATTGCCGTCGGGATCGACGAGCGTGGCCGGTTCTTGGTTGCCCGGATCGAGGTTATTGATCAGGGCTTGCTGGTCGAGGATCACGGCGAGGGACTGCTCCAAGTCGACCGTAATCGATGCGCCGGTGTATTCGCCGCTGGGTACGTCGCTGATGGCGATGGCCTGTTCCTTGAGGCGTTGATCGAGCCGGGCGAGGTCGACGCGCATCGGTGCGTCAAGCAGGCTGACGGAGCTTCCGCCTTGCTGCTCGAGCTCGACGTCGGTGATGTGCAGGAAGAAGGTCGAGATGTCGCAGTCGACCTGCGTGCTCATCGAGGCGAGCGCGCGTGCGTCGTTCGGCTTGGGCTTGGGCTTCGGATCGGGATCGGGCTTATGGTGGCCGTCCTCCTCTTCGTCGCCGTCGCCGGGATCGGCAATGGCGCCGTTGTCGTCGTCGTCGTCCGAGTCGCTGTCGCAGCCGACGATTGCCGCGGCGGGCACGACGAGCAAGGCGACGAGCACGAAACAAAGCGTGCGCGAACGAATCAGTTCCGCAAGCGATGCGGGAAACAGAGAACCGTGCATAGTCAACGCTCCTTGTCGGGAGAGATCGGGACGGACGGCGACCGCACCCGCTTGGGGCTGAAGCGCGGGAAAGACCCGCGACCACAGACTCGTGGGATGAGGCCGCCAGGGCAGACCACGGACCTCCCGTATCCGTGGCATACCTCGGAGAACGAAGGGGCCCGGCCAATGAGCCGAGCCGAACGAACATCGGTTGCGTACCGAGCCGGTGCGTCTGCGTACCACCGCCGACGCGGCAACCGTGGCGAGAGTGACAAACCGTACGGCGACTCGCGGGCACGAGTCAGCCCGGCTTGCGAGTGACGAGCCCTGCGAGGGTTGCCGTGTCGCACCGTCGTCGGGCTCGCCATCGACAAACGAGCGATGACGATTGGGTATTCCGGCGGCGCTGTCAGATTTCGCCGCGAAGACGTCCGTCGCGAACCCGCCTGAAACCGGGGCTCAAAGGCGTCGCCTTCTTTGGGAATCTACCAGTTTTGGATCCGGGCGCCCCAATCCGTGGCCCAGCCAAAGGCAGAGACGTGTCCGACCAAGGGGTGTCGTCCGCCGATTCACTTCGTAGCCGCGCAAGGAAATGCGACGTATCGCCGTCGACGACCTCCTGAAACTTTGCTCGTCGGTCTCGAGGCGGTAGCCGAGTGGTTCAACGAAGACGCGGCGAATGCGCCGGGCATACGTGGGTGAGGCGGTGAATCCCTGCGCGTCGCTGCCCTGTACCTCGTAGCGTGGCGTACCGTGCTCGGTACACTCGGCAAGTGCGTAGCCTCGGCAGGCGGCGGTTGCCCTGTAAAAGAATCTCGACGACAAGCAGCTGCACCTGTTCGAAGCGTTTCATGCAAGCTCACTCGTCGGGAGCACCACCAGATCGGGTTGAAGCACATCATCCGTGGGCCTCGGCAGCGTTTCCACGCGGGACAGCGTCGAAGGTGCAGGCTCCGCTCGGCTACATCTCTCCCCTCCGAGTGGTTCTGCTGTTGGCTCGGTACCGACACTTGCGGCAGGACACGGTCCGTGGATGGCCGGGGGGCGGGCGTCGCGGCTTGGGTGGTGCTGGCGGCATGCTATGATTGCGGCCCTTGCGGCCCTGGTTCGGCGGTTGCCGCCGTTCGACCCTCTCGCTCCCAGATGGAATGTGGCCGGCACGTTCGCCGGTGCGGTGTCTTATGAGCCCATCCCGACGAAACATTGCGCTGACCGACGACCCGCAGTGGTACCGCGACGCCACCATTTACGAGATTCACGTGCGCGCCTTTCAGGACTCGAACGGCGACGGCGTCGGCGACTTCCGCGGCCTCGTGCAGCGGCTCGACTACCTGCAGGACCTCGGTGTCAC
>PWLN01000350.1 GCA_003559375.1 Balneolaceae bacterium
ACATCACCATTCAGGCGAATGTTGCCAACCTTGCTGTCTCCTTCATCATCGAATCGGAAAAAAATTGATTGGCTGTCGGATGCCCATTGCAATGAATTGATATCACGATCCAGATTGCCGGAAAGAACACGCAGATTTGAACCATCACGGTTCATGAGGTAAAGCAGATCGAGCTGATACCCAACAAACCGGTTTTCATAACCTGTAAATGCAATATACTGTCCATCTGGTGACACTACCGGTGCTTGATGCGGACCCCGTCTGTTGGTTAACTGAGTTTTTTCACCTGATTCGATGTTCATTTCATAAATTTGTGCATTGGTTGGATCCAGAGCGGCGTTTTCCGAAAAGTTAGCAGTAAACAAGATGCTCTGGCCTTCCGGCGCCCAAGACGGTGAAAGGTAATTCACATTTCCGGAAGTGAGCTGACGTGGAGCACCGCCATCTGCAGAAATCAGAAAGAGATGATGATATCCTTCAACCATTAACCCTGGGCTGCCGTCTGCCCGGTATTGCACATGTTCAATTACTTTTGCACCTGGTGCCCATTCAGCTCCCGGTGGCGGTGAAGGGTAGGTTGCAATAGATGGTGTAGGTGCAGGAATTCTCATGCTGAACAGCAACTTGCTTCCATCCGGTGACCACTTAACATTTCCGGGGCTATGAGTCAGGTTGGTAATTGATGCGGTTTCGCCGCTATCCATCCAGCGAATGAAAATCTGGCTTGAACCTTCTTCATTTGATGTGTATGCAATTCTTGTTCCATCTGGCGACCATTGAGGTGTACCATAAGATGATATCCCGGATGTGAGCGGTTTATGATTTTCGCCATTAAATGAGATGTTCCATAGATTTGTGTAGCGGCGGTCTGTCATAATATCGAACTGATGCCTTACATACACAATTGTATTTCCATCGGGTGAAATTTGAGGGTCGGCAACGAACTGAAGCATAAAAACATCAAGATAGTCGAAGGGCTGTTTTTGAGAATTTGCAGAGGTAAACGCAATAATCAGGATTAAGGCTGTAAATAATAAAGAATAGAGATATTTCATCTTGTGCAATGGGTTTCTTCTAAATGATTTCAGATAATTAATTCAGGGTAAAGATAAGAAACCATTAAATAGAATTATCTTACTTCGGATTTTTATTGCCACAGAAGACTCAGAGTTACACAGAGGGTTTTTCTGTGTTAATCAGTGGCTAAAAAAGATATTGTCTGATATTTAGCGAGTATCCAAATATAATTAGGGACTCAGAAAAAGAGGAATATTGGACGAAGTAATTAAATCATGCGTATTTGATCCGAATGTAAGGCGTTTTATCGCTGATACAGCATGTGCACCCAAAACGGTTAGTTGAGTGCCTGTCACTTTCTGATGGGCTAATATCTGTTCAGAAGGTTTAGGCCCAAGGAGTACGGTTTTTGAAATGTTTTGAAAACCGTGTTCTCTTAGATATGTTTCAGAATAGCCAAGAAGCGGTTCCTCATCAGGGTTTTTCTTATCTGATACATACAAAAGTTCAATTTCAGCTTTGCCCCTGTCAGTTATCAGATGGATGAAGCTTTTTAACGAGCGGGCAGCAGGATTGCTTCCATCAAAAGCGACTAAAATTTTGTTGAATTCATGGTAACTATCTGTCACAACAAGTGTTGGGCACACACCATGCTTAACAACCTGTGCCAGGGTTTTTGTTTCTCGATCAGGTTCATTGTAAAAAAAGTGTGATTCTCTTCCTAAAATCAGTAAATCATGATATTTCATGTCATCAATGATTCTCTCAACGGATGCCCCTTCTTTCTGGATAGCCGTATAACGCACTCCCGCTTTTTCAACGGATTTTTGAAAATTGTCGAGCAGTTTTTCCGCTATATCCCTGCTTTCTTTAGTAAGTTCTTCCCAAAGATTACGAGCATGATGGGTTGCATCCGGCTTCCCGATAATACCGGATGGATAGATATTGCTCATGTCAACAACAGCAAGGCCTGTTACAGAGGCTTCAAACTCACTGGCCAATGATATGCCATATTGAGTGGCAACGGGAGTATCTTTATCGGTATCAAGTGCAATCAGAATACGTTTTATCATATTGATAATTAATGATTAAATTGAAAATTTATTTAGCTATCAGCTATCAGCTATCAGTAACTTGAATTCACGCTTGTTTTTAATATTAATTCTTTGACCCAAAAAGACTACAATTTTTTAAACACGGCATTTTATGTATACCTCTGTGTACACTAACTCTCACTTATTACATTAAGCCTTTAACTGTAAAGTAGAACCAGAAACTTGAAAAGAAAATAGGGGGATAGCTTAATTATTATGGTACGATGTGAAATTGGAGGCAAGTAATTTTTTTGCCAAGGAAATACGAAAACCTCTGTATTACTGTGTCTCCGTACGCTTTACCAAAAAAAATCACATGTTTCCACAAACTGCATTTTGATAATTAAAAGAAATCACTATAATCAACCATGCTGCCAGTATAAACCATATCATTAATCATAGCAGTAAAAACTTTCACTAAAGAATCTATCAATCATTTATGGATGATCGTGCAAAGGCTTACTGGAAAAGAAACCTGACACTTGTTACGGTACTTTTGATTATTTGGTTTGTAGCATCCTACGGTTTTGGGATTTTACTTGTAGATCAACTAAATACAATCAGAATAGGTGGCTTTCAGCTTGGTTTCTGGTTTGCACAACAAGGCTCTCAGTACGTATTCATTATTCTCATCTTCATTTATGTTTACAAAATGAATAAACTCGACAAGGAATATCAGTTTGATGAAGAATAAACACATCATTCAACAATATCAAAAAATCAACAATTGGCTTGCTGTAAGGGAATAGATGGGTATTCAAGGGTGGACATTTCTCATTGTCGGGGCAACATTCGCATTATACATCGGTATTGCGATATGGTCGCGTGTAGCATCTACAAGTGATTTTTATATTGCTGGCAGCAGGGTTCATCCCCTGGCCAACGGTATGGCTACTGCTGCCGACTGGATGTCGGCCGCCTCTTTTATTTCAATGGCTGGAATGGTCGCTTTTTTAGGGTATGACGGATCTGTTTACCTGATGGGCTGGACAGGAGGATATGTTCTTCTTGCTTTGCTTTTAGCTCCCTACCTGCGAAAATTCGGAAAATTCACGGTTCCCGATTTTGTAGGCGACCGGTACTATTCCGATACTGCACGGGTTGTTGCCATTCTCTGTGCCATCTTTATCTCTTTTACCTATGTTGCCGGACAGATGCGTGGAGTTGGCATCGTATTTTCCCGTTTTCTTGATGTACCGATTACGCAGGGTGTCATCATAGGCATGGTGATCGTTTTCTTTTATGCCGTTCTCGGTGGAATGAAAGGGATTACCTATACTCAGGTTGCCCAGTATTGTGTGCTGATATTTGCCTACCTGGTTCCGGTTATTTTTGTTTCACTGATGATGACAGGAAACCCTATACCACAGCTTGGTTTTGGAGGAACTGTTGCCGATGGTTCCGGAGAATACCTTCTCGACCGTTTAAACGGTTTGATGACCGACCTAGGATTTGATAAATATACTGATGGTTCAAAGCCGACAATCGATGTCTTTTTTATAACGGCAGCCTTAATGGTTGGAACAGCAGGGCTGCCCCATGTTATTATCCGGTTTTTTACAGTTCCGAAAGTGCGTGATGCCAGGATTTCAGCAGGTTATGCACTCATTTTCATCGTGCTTCTTTACAGCACTGCTCCTGCAGTTGCTGCATTTGTGAAAACCAATTTGATCACTACAGTAAACGAAGTACCGTACCGCGATGCTCCGGAGTGGTTCCATAACTGGGAGGCAACCGGCCTTCTCCGTTTTGAAGACCGGAATAACGATGGAATCATACAATATCATGCCGATCCTGCAATTAACGAACTCAGAATTGATCCGGATATCATGGTGCTTGCCAGTCCTGAAATTGCACAGCTTCCAAATTGGGTAGTAGGCCTTGTGGCAGCGGGGGGCCTTGCTGCAGCACTCTCTACGGCAGCTGGTCTTTTGCTTGTTTTGGCAACAGCCATCGCCCACGACCTTCTCAAACGGACCATGATTCCTACGATGAAAGAAAAAACTGAACTGGGCATCGCGCGGATAACCGTATTCTTTACTGTTATGATTGCCGGTTATTTTGGCGTGAATCCGCCAGGTTTTGTGGCTCAGACTGTGGCATTTGCATTCGGACTTGCAGCCGCGTCCTTTTTCCCGGCCATTTTGATGGGCATCTTTTTCAAGCGAATGAACAAGGAAGGTGCGATTGCGGGCATGACAGCAGGTATCATTTTTACCGCATCATATATCATCTATTTTACGTTCATCAATCCAGAAATTAATAACGCAGATTACTGGTGGTTTGGAATTTCGCCTGAAGGAATTGGCACTGTTGGAATGTTTATTAATTTCGCGGTTGCACTTGGTGTGGCAAAATTTACCAAAAAACCTCCTCAAAGAATCCAGGAGCTTGTTGAAAATATCAGAATTCCCCGCCAAATGGTAAAGTAGGGGATAACTAAGACCCCGGCAGCTAAAGCAGATAGATAGATTTTTTCACATAAACTTTGTCTCCTCGCACAAGATTCCAAAAAGAAAAGGGGATCTATTCGGCTCTTTTTCTCCCTTTTTGTTACCAAATTATTAAGTGGCACATCAAAATATACGTTCAGGCAATCTAAATAGCTTTTACATGATTTAATAATCAATGGCCAAGTTAACAGGATTTTAAAATTGAGTTAACAAAATGGTAACATGGCCCGCCTTTCTTTACTCGTGAAGTTACTTATCCAAAAAACTAACGGGAATTAATAGATAATAGCTATGGTAAACAAGATAACATCAATGTGTCTGTGTTTTGCACTATCTTTATTTTTAGTGCAGTTCTCATCGGCACAGAATGAAGGTGGAAGAGCGAGTATATATGGCATCGTAACCGATGCCGAAACAGGTGATCCATTAACAGGTGCTACAGTTTTAATACTTGGTACAAATATTGGAACGGCAACTGATATCGAAGGCCGATTCAGGCTGCGCAGAGTTCCATCGGGAGATCAGATTTTGAGAATTAACTTCATCGGTTATGAACCGTTTGAGGAAGAAATAAGTCTCGAGACCGGTATTGAACTCAGGAAAAATGTTTCGCTAAATGTCACAAGCCTTGTATTGGAAGGAGTGAATGTTGTTGCGCAAGCCGTTGGCCAGGCAGGTGCTTTCAATAAGCAGCGTAATGCGCCAAATATCATGAACGTCGTTTCCGATGAACAAATTCAGCGATTTCCGGATCTTAATGTTTCAGACGCACTACGAAGAATGCCTGGCATATCAACAGAAGAATTTCGTGGAGAAGCCACTGCCATGTTTGTACGTGGTATGGCGCCTGGTTTGAATACAGTAACTCTGGACGGTGAGCGATTGGCTACTACAGGAACTACAGACAGGGATGTTGCTTTGACCGGCCTCTCTTCTGATCTGGTTGGAGCTATTGAAGTCGTAAAAGCAATAACACCCGACATGGATGCTGATGCAGTTGGTGGTTCCGTAAACCTTGTTGCAAACCGTGCTGTTGGAAATCAGCGCATTTTCAATATAATGGCATCCGGCGGATGGCATAACCACGCCGGGCTGGGAAATCCCAAGGCAAGCATCCATTATGGCCGTTCTCAGGGTAATCTCAGCTATTCTTTGCGAGGCAATATTGGACGTGAAAATCGCCGAATGGATGATATACGCCATTTTTGGAGTGAACAGGAATTCAATGGCAGTATGATAGACCGGATTGACCAGATGAGAATCGGGGCATATGAGTTTCAGACTGACCGATACGCTCTTTCTGGACGCCTTGATTACAGGTTAAGCGACAATCACTCCATTTTTGCCCGCGGCCTTTATAATATGCGCGACAAGCGGGGGATAAGGCACCAATTCAGGCTGCGTCCGGATCGTGGCAACATCGTATCTCTGAATGGCACAGTATATGAAATAGACAGGACTCGTGTAGAACCGATTGGCAGACAGAATCATATACAAAATGAACTTGCAAGTTTTACAATTGGTGGTGAGAGTGATTTCAGCAGTATGTCTATGGATTACAGTGTTACATATTCATACGGCACTCATAATATGCCGTACCAGGAGTATCTGCGGTACAGGTTGAATAATGTGCCTATGACCTATGATGTATCAGACCGCAATGCAGCAATTGTTTCCTGGATAAATGGATCTGAATCCTTAGTGAGTAATCCTGCGAATTACAGAATGACACGGTATGAAAACCGTATCGATGATGTGGTTGATCAGGATATCAATACACGTGTAAATTTCAAAATGCCGTACAATCTCGGAAATGCAGCAGGTAATTTTCAGTTTGGGGGAAGATTTTTCCACAAAAACAAGCAGCGCGACCACGAGGTGATTGAATTCAATGATATTAACGGTACGTTTTTGATGAGTGAAGTTGCTTCAGAGAATTTTCACAGAACTCTTGTTGATGGCCGTTATGACATCTTCCATACAGTTGATTGGTCGAAAGGTACCCCGTTCAAGAATGCGAATATAAATAATTTTGAAATGGACTCAGATGATACTCTCGAATACTACCTTGTTTCTGATCCGGCTGATTATGTTGCAACAGAAACCATTGCAGCAGCATATCTGATGAGTACTATTGAATTTGGTGACTGGATGTTCCTTGCCGGTGTAAGGGCCGAAAATACAGGCACAACATATGAAGGCAACAGAACATTGATCAATGATAGTGGTGAGTTTTCTGGCCGTCAACGATTGGATGAAAGCAATACCTATCTCAATTTCTTCCCGATGGCACACATACGGTATAATATTACAGACAGATCGAACCTGCGTTTTGCGTGGACAAATGCAATTGCCAGGCCTTCATTTACAGACCTGGCTCCATATGAAATAGCAAACTTCGAAAGCGAAAGCGTCAGAAGGGGTAACCCAAATTTGCAAGCATCTCGTGTGATGAACCTGGACTTGATGTACGAACAGTACTTCAGAAGTATTGGGATCATTTCGGCCGGTATCTTCTACAAGAGCCTGCAGGATTTTGTATTCGAAGAGGTGTCTGTTGAAACAACGGGGAATTTTGCAGGGTTTGAAACAAGAATGCCGCAAAATGGCACAACTGCCGAAGTATTTGGCGCAGAAGTAGCATGGCAGCAAAGGCTTCACTTCCTCCCGGGTGTATTGAGTGGTTTGGGTGTATATACGAATTACACATATGCAACCTCCAGGGCACAACTCAGAATTGATCGTGAAGTAGAATTACCGCGACAGATTCCACATGTATTGAATGCCGCTCTCACATATGAAAGAGGAGGGTTTTATGGAATGTTATCATATAACTTCCAGTCTACCTACCTGTATCAGGTTAGTACTACTCAGGTATCGAATCACAGAAGCCACCTGTTCCCGACTAATGACCGTTATATGAGATGGCAGGAAAGGCTGGACCTCACTCTGAGGTATCAGGCTAACGATTTCATGCAGATATTTGCTGATGCACGTAACCTCACCAACTCACCACAGTTGTGGTACGATGGAGGGCCAGAATTCCATTACCGTTCTTCTTTCAACCACATCAATGCTACAGTGGGAGTAAGGTTTACATTCTAATTTAGTTTTTTGATTCGCCACTGAAACACGGAGTAAAGATTTCCGTGTTTCAGTGGCAATTAATAAAACACACCTATATTACTGGTCAGAATCTCCCAGCCCCTTACAAACTGTCGAATACGCTAAAATTTTATATCGATATAGTCTAACAAACCTCAAGAATGAATAGAAAAGACTTTCTGAAAACCGGAATGGCAGCAGGATTGGGCTCGGTCATCCATCCTTTTTTGATGCAGAAATCCCCATCGCCAGTCAGCGGCAGGGCAAGAAATATCATCTTCTTTTCATACGATGGTTTTACCTGGGAAGATTTCACCTCAGCACAACATTTTTTTTACAGAAATTATGGAAAAATGCTTCATTTAGAGCGGTTGTTTAAGAAAGGTTTAGCTGGAAGCATGATGTCACACAGCCTTACAAGTATGGTTACAGATTCATCTGCAGCGACAACTGCGTGGTCAACAGGAAGAAAAATTGTGAACGGCTCTCTGTCCATTTATCCTGGTGGGCAGGAACTCACTACAATACTCGAACTTGCTAAAGCTCGGGGAAAATCGACCGGTGTCATCACTACCACAACTGTTACACATGCAACCCCTGCAGGATGGATTGCAAAGCATATGAATCGCAGGGATGAAGAAAACATCGCTCAACAATACGCCGCATTTCAGGCGGATGTGATGATTGGAGGGGGCATGGAAGCTTTTGATGCTGCATTAAGAAGCGATAGAAAAGATCTTTACAAAACGTTTCTTGATAAAGGGTATGAGGTGTTGACAGACCACCATAAACTTGCAGAAGTTTCATCAAATAAGCTTTTGGCAACTTTTGGTGAAGGTCATATAGCATACGAGATCGACCGAAAGTTTCGTAGATCTGATACCCCTTCGTTAAAAGAGATGACGCTAAAGGGAATTGAAATTCTAAACGGTTCAGACAACGGATTTGTCGTACATATAGAAGCAGGCCGGATTGACCATGCCAATCATCGCAATGATGCCGGTGCTGCACTATGGGAAATTCTGGCAGCCGATGAAACCCTCGGAATTCTGATGGATTTCGTCGACAATAATCCTGAAACTCTACTCATTATGGCAAGCGATCATGCCACAGGAGGCGGTACGGTATACGGAGTAGGAGAGAGGTATCGTGCTTCATCAGAGATACATGATCTGTTGAATAAAAGAACAGCTTCATTCCCCTGGATCATGTCACAGATTGGCAATTCTCCATCAGAAGGAGTGATCATAGATGTAATTCAGGATGCGGCCGGTGTACGGGTGAGCCGCTCACAGGCTTCTATATTAAGAGAGGCCATTGCGGGAGAAATGGTGATGCCGGATCCGGCTGCATATCCCCGACAGCCTGTTGCAACCCTCGCCTACATTTTAAAAGGCGGGACCAATGACGATCCCACTCATCTTAATATTAACTACACCACAACCCAGCATACAGCCGGTGCGGTGCCTGTGGCAGTTTACGGAAATGGGGTTGTGGTAAAGCCATTCGGGCTGGTTGATAATACTGATCTCTATTACTGGTTAACCGACGCACTCGGAATCAGCCATGAAAATCCGGTTATGACTGCCGAAGCCGCTCTTGAGTATTTCTGAGGAAAGTTAAACCATTGGGTTTAGCTACGAAGGTGCAGAGGCACTAAGTTTGATGATTTTTTGACGGATTGATTTTACCCATCTTCATCTGAATTCGTTACCCATCATTTCACATTTCTTATTCTCTCTGTGTCATTGTGCCTCCGTGTGCCAATAAGCAATACTTTTCCAGCATGCATAAAAGATTTAAGATGATATCATCAAAAGATCAGACTACAAACCCTGTCTCAAATACAGAAATTTCATCTTGCAATTATGCTAATTTGAACTCATTATTCAACAATCTTGACAGAAGGGAAAAAACAATAATGTTCCGATGAAAAGAATTAAAAAGAAAGCTGTATCCACACTCAATTCCATCTTTCTGCAATATCCTCATAAACAGATCTACCGTAAACCACCGGGACATATTCCCGGGACACCTGTACACACTGGCGTCAGGCATCTTGAAGATATTCTGATGACGGTTCATGATTACGATGAGGAGCATTACGATGTAATTCCCATCGAAAACATAGAAAAATCTGAATCTTATTTGCAGAGTAAATCCAAAACATGGATACAAATAAGAGGCTTGCATGATATCGAAACGCTAAAAAATGTGTGGGATTACTTTGATCTTCACCCTCTTGTTCAGGAAGATGTTGTGAGCACCTCTCAACGGCCGAAAGTGGAATACTATTCCGGGCACATTTATATCGTTCTCAGAATGATTGTTCATCGTGATATTAAAGTTGACGGAAAAAAACTTCAGACCGAACAGATCAGCATCGTTATTGGACCCAATTATGTACTTTCTTTCCAGGAGACAAATGAGCCTATATTTGACCCGGTTCTGAAAAGGCTTCAGATTCCGACGACCCGGTTACGCAGATTCGGCCCAGACTATCTTGCCTATGCCTTGATGGATACCATTGTAGACCACTATTTTCATGCGCTTGACGAGATCGGAGAAGCGATCGAAAAAACTGAAGAGCTGATCATTAATGACCCAAAAACCGAACATCTGCAAAAAATCCATGCATTGCGCCGGGAGTTGATTTTTTTCAGGAAATCGGTCTGGTCGCTCAGGGATGGTATCAACTCGCTAATTCGCGACGATAGTCCATTGATATCCAATGATATTAAAATTTTTCTCAGAGATGTATACGACCACATTGTGCAGGTGATAGACAGCATCGAAACAAATCGTGAAATGGTGATTGGACTCTTCGATATGTACATGTCTGGCCTTAGCAATAGAATGAACGAGGTGATGAAAGTGCTCACAATTATCGCTACCATTTTTATCCCGCTAACTTTCATCGCCGGTATATATGGTATGAACTTTGATCCGGAAGTAAGCCCGTTTAACATGCCTGAACTGAACTGGTATTTTGGTTATCCACTATCGCTTTTGCTTATGCTGATAGTTTCACTTGGAATGTTGCTTTACTTTAGGCGAAAAGGGTGGCTGTAGATATTCTGTATCAACTGAATCAATAAGTGAGCAACTGATCCAGCTTATCCTTTAACCTGTAACTGGCCAGATACCCCTCCTCAAGATTTTTATTGAAGGGAACGGGGGTGTGCAGGGATGAACAGCGGATAATCGGCGCATCCAGATAGTTAAAAGCACGTTCTGAAATACCGGCCGATATCTCACTCATTGGGCCAAGCACTTCAGACGGTTCTTCAAGCAGAAGAACCCTGCCTGTTTTTTTTACCGATGTAGTGATGGCATCCCAATCTAAAGGTGCGAGGCTGCGTAAATCAACGATTTCGATGTTGATGTTTTGCCTTGTGAAAATTTCGGCAGCCTCGAGAGCCCAGTATACACCCATGCCATAGGTAATAATTGTAAGATCTTCTCCGTGTTTTACTATACGCGCTGATTCAATATCTATGATCTTGCAATGCTCTTCAACGTCGGCACGAATGCTCCGATAGAGTTTCTTGTGTTCAAAAAAAAGTACCGGATTGGGGTCAAAAAAAGCGGTGTAGAGCATGTTTTGCGCATCTTCTACGGTTGAGGGAACCAGAATCCTCAAACCCGGAAATTTCATAAACCAGCTTTCCGGGCATTGCGAATGAAATGGTCCGGCGGCCACCCCTCCGCCATGAGGGGCCCGGATGGTTACATTCATTTCCGGAATCCAACGGTAACAGGCCATTGACAAATTATTCACAATTTGGTTGAAACCGCAGGAAAGGAAGTCTGCGAATTGGATCTCCACCACAGGTTTATAACCTTCAACTGCAAGCCCGATAGCAGCACCGATAGCTCCAGACTCTATGATGGGTGTATTTCGAATACGATCTTTTCCAAATTTCTTCACAAAACCCTCAGTAACCTTAAAAACACCCCCATACTCGGCGATATCTTGACCCATTATAATCAGTGTTTCATCTTCCTCAAAAGCTTGTTTGTGTGCATCATAGATAGCATCTACAAAACGTTTTTCCCTTGATTTTATATGACGGATGCCTTCACTCGAGGGTTCCAATGCAGGCTTCAATGATGCTCGCTGAAGTTCAGTTTGTTGATCAAACACCGGATAATCAGCTTTTAGGGCTCTTTTTAAATCGTGTTCGAAAACTTTTTTCAGGTCAACGTTTATTGCATTTAATTCACTTTGGTCAGAAACATGGCCTACATGTATCAGCCATTCTTCAAACCTGTGAATCGGGTCTTTCGGGAGCCATTCTTTATATTCTGAAACCGGCACATAAAACGTTCCGGAAGCCTCCTCATGTCCGCGCATTCTGAACGTTTTTGCCTCAATCAAAACAGGAGTACCATCAGTAGCCAATTTTCGGGCCGATTCTATGGCATCCTGCATTGCGAAAAAATCATTTCCATCCACAATCAGCCCATGGATACCGTAACCTGCTGCCCGATCGGCAAGATGTTTACATGCATATTGTTCCCTGGTGGGAGTTGATAGCCCGTAACCGTTATTTTCGATGATAAAGATAACCGGCAGTTTCCAAACTCCAGCCAGGTTCAGGGCTTCATGAAAATCTCCCTCACTTGTAGCTCCATCACCGCAAAAACTGACAGCAATCTGCTTTGATCCTTTCAGCTTTTGTGCCAGTGCAATACCATCAGCAACCGGCATTGTAGCTGCCAGATGTGAAATCATTCCGAAAATCTTGTATTCCGGTATTCCAAAATGAAACGACCGATCGCGTCCACCGGTGAAACTATCTGCCCGTCCAAATAGTTGACAAAAGAGAGTATATAATGGAACTCCCCGGGTTGTGAAAATCCCAAGATTCCGGTGCATTGGAAGGATGTAGTCATTTGTATCAACAGTAAGTGCTGTTGCGACAGATATCGCTTCCTGACCGATTCCGGAGAACCATTTACTGATTTTGTTTTGCCTGAGAAGAGTCAGCATTCTGCGCTCAATTAATCTCGGGAGCTGCAAATGACGGTAATAAGAGAGTGCTGTCTCTTTAGAAATTTTTTTTCGGGGGGATATCATTAATTAAAATTTTCTGTGTAATTTTGCTTACTTGAAAATGAAGTTAATTCATACTCACTATAAACAATAATACTGACCTTATGGACAGGAAAAAAAGACAATTTGTTAATCAATATCTCTCTAAAACTTAGCACTAAAATTATATAAAAGGGTTCATTAAAATGGAAGCACTCGGAAGACAAATCCTTGTTGAATTTTATGACTGTGACAAGTCAAAACTTAATGATGTCAGTTATATAGAAACATCCCTTATACAGGCGGCAAAAGCATCAAGAGCAACTCTCATCTCCCATAATTTTCATAAGTTCAGTCCATACGGTATAAGCGGTGTGGTAGTAATTGCAGAATCACATATCGCTATCCATACTTGGCCGGAATATAATTATGCAGCTGTCGATATCTTTACCTGTGGCGATACAATTGATCCATGGATTATCCAGGAGTTTCTGAAAGATAGCTTTGAGTCACAAAATGTATCGAGCATGGAAATGAAACGCGGTATGTTCAAAGTTCCAGCCGGACAAAAACTGCTATTCAAACCCGATCAGGAATATCAGGCTAATTAGATATTAGTCTTGAGTCCTGAGTCTTGAGTAATGAGAGCTAACTATATAAATCATTAATTTATATTTAACTTTCATTTAAGCTTATAATAATAAAATAAATTATTCTCAAGACTCAAGACTCAAGACTCAAGACTCAAACTAAATCCTAATAAAATACTAACAACAAAAAAGTTCACGATGGTACCAACCCCAAATATTTATTGTCTTGTAAGTGGAGCCGCGGAAGGACGTACGCGGCTGAATGCTTTTGATGAAGCACTCCTCAAAGCAGGAGTCGGAGATACCAATCTTGTGCGTATGAGCAGTATTCTGCCGCCAGCGGCACAGGAGATTTCTGTTAGTGAACTGAAACTTCCAAAAGGCGGCCTGATTCCGCTTGCTTACGGAACCATAGACAGCACTACTCCGGGGCAGCTGATTTCAACGGCAATTGGTATAGGAATTCCAGAAGACGATGAAGAACCCGGTGTAATTATGGAATTTGAAGACCATTCGCCTTTAGATACTGTTGAAGCAATAGTAAGGCAAATGGTTGTAGATGCATTTGAATACCGTAACCGAAAACTGAAAGAGATTAAATCTATAGGGATTGAACATAAGGTAGAACGATGCGGCGCGGTATTCGCTGCTGCAGTTTTATGGTATAAATAGTCATGAGTCTTGAGAAAATTATTTTCTTAATTTCTTGAATTATGACGTTGACAGGTTCCCGAACAACACGGGAACGCTGTCAGGTCATTGAATCTGAATCTGGAACTCTGACGCTGACAGGTCTTTTCACTTTTCACTTTTCACTTTTTTTAATAATGCCACTTCAATACAACGAATACTACAATGAGAAAACAGGCCTCACGATTGGCTTGAATAAGCTTCTTTTTTCAAGGCAAACTGATTACCAGCTTGTGGAGGTGTACGAAACCGATACATGGGGGAACCTGATGACGATAGACGGTATGGTAATGCTGAGTGAAAAAGATGAATTCGTGTATCATGAAATGCTCACACATGTGGCCATGTTTACTCATCCGAAACCAAAAAGGGTACTGATCATTGGTGGGGGAGATGGGGGAACTGCCAGGGAAGTGATGAAACATGAATCTGTTGAACAGGTTGATATGGTGGAAATCGACAAGGCAGTAGTTGAAGCATCTAGACTCCATTTCCCCGGTGTGGGCGATTTTGATAACCCGAAACTTAACGTATTATTTGAAGATGGGATCGCCTTTGTTAAAAATGTTAAAGTACCGTATGATGTCATCATTATTGATGGTTCGGATCCGGTTGGGCCTGCTGAAGGACTGTTTGAAAAGGATTTTTACCAATTTTGCATTGAGGCATTAACGGAAAACGGGGTTCTGACCGCACAGACCGAAAGCCCCTGGGTTGAATCTTATTATCCCAGCATGCGGAAAATATTTCATGCACTGGAAGATCTTTTCCCATTGTCTGGCATGTATTTAAGTTATATACCTCTATACCCCGCCGGTATGTGGTCGATGGCATGCGCTTCTAAAAGTTTTCATCCGCTTCATGGTGATGTAATTGAGCGAATAAATGAGGCCAATCAGATTCTTGACGGGCTGAGGTATTATAATTCAGAAGTTCACACTGGTTCTTTTGCACTGCCCAATTTTGTGAAAACAATTATTGAGAGATAATTGGATTGATGGGTTGCCTGATAGATGTTTTTGATCCATGAGCATTTGGCTCCGGGATAAGTAAAACAAATATAATATTCAGCTTTTCTTTGCATAGCGAACCTATCGAAGTGAGGGAAGGCTTATAAAACGAAAGGTGAATTTGGTGTATATTTTCGATAGCACACCAGTACAGAAAAAATTCCTGCCTCACAGATGCCTCGCTCTCAAAATTTCAAAAAATTCTGAAAATTTTGTAAGAATATAAGGTTGATTGACCTCTTAATCGATGAAAACAGTATTGTAACCTGTTGTTGCACAATTTTATCTGTTATAACTCATCGCTTGGAAGCCTGTTGAACTCTTGCCAAATTGCGGATGTTTTTTTGGCTAAAGCCGCCTGTAAGTAGCAGGCGATAAACTTAAACCAATAAAATACGCATATGGAATTAATCAGTTCTTTAGGGAATTCCACGTTCGAAAATTACGTGGGTCTCGGTACGGGCTACACAGAGATGGCATATCAGATGTCAGCACATGTGCTCACACTGGGTTATGCTGTAATGTTAGCAGGCCTTCTTTATTTTATACTTACACTGAAAACTGTTGCACCAAGATACCGGATATCCTCGGTTTTATCGGTGGTAGTAATGGTGTCTGCTTTTCTTCTTTTACTGGTTCAGCAACAAAACTGGACTGGAGCGCTCTCCTATGATGTCGAAACGGCAAGATACGTTCTGGGCAGTTCCACTGACCTCTTTAATAACGGATACCGTTATTTGAACTGGCTGATCGACGTTCCGATGTTGCTCTTTCAGATCCTGTTTGTAGTTACACTTACGAAAAGTAACTTTAGTTCAATCCGGAACGGTTTTTGGTTCTCGGGAACTGCCATGATACTCACAGGGTATGTAGGCCAGTATTATGAAGTAACAAACCCGGCACTATTTTTTGTCTGGGGCTTTATATCAACTGTATTTTTTGTTCATATTCTTTATCTGATGAAAAAGGTGATAGATGAGGGCAAGGAAGGGGCTCCACCCAAAGCAAAGGCATATCTGGGAACCATCTGGAAATTGTTTTTATTTTCCTGGATGTTATACCCCGGAGCTTATTTAATGCCATACCTTTTTGGGGGTCTGGAACCAGCAATTGACAGTGAGATGGCTGTTGTTGCACGTCATATCACCTATACAGTTGCAGATGTGAGCTCTAAAGTGATATATGGCATATTACTAACCCTGACAGCTCAGGAAATGAGTAAAGCAGAGGGTTACGATTATGAAAAGATGGAGAATGCTATATAATTTAAATTAATAGTATCTGATATGAGCAAAATGCCTTGACTTTCGAAGCAAGGCATTTTTTTCCCATTAAAGACCCTGAAAATTAGCGCCCACGCTTCATCAGATAACCAGGATCGTTCGAGATGCTTAATACATAAACATGTGCACCCGGCAATTTTTCAGGAAGCTCAATTGTCAGGTAATTACCTTCCTGTATCCAATTTAATAGTTCTCCGGTAGCTAAAAGTGAAACTTCAGCATCTTGCGATGCCTGTATCCATGGAATGGTGATCTTATCAGAATCAATATCATTCATAAGCATTACATATAGCGTATTATCTTTCCATGTAAATCGGAGTTCATCGTCAGCTGTTGTTTTTGCTTCAGCTGTAAACCAGGGCCGTGTTCCGTAAATAGCTTCACCATTGGTATTTAGCCATTCACCCAGGCCGAGTAACAGATTTTTCTGGATATCCGGAATCGTACCATCCGCTTTAGGGCCTACATTGAGTAATAAGTTGGCATTTTTTGAAACATTATCAACCAGCATCTGAACGAGTTCGGTTACTGTTAAATAATCCTCAAGAATCTCATTACTGTTATATCCGAATGACTGCCCCATTCCTCGTGTATTTTCCCATTTGTGGTCAATAAGCCTGTCTATTACATCGTATTCATACTCCTGAGTGAAGAAATCACCGAAGATTCCACGCACTTGCCCCCAGCGGTCATTAATTGCCACCTCCTTACCCCATTCCTCAGCCCTGTTATAATAATAGGCTACAAGCTCTCTTGTGCGAAATACTTCCAAAGGAGCCATCCAATCTCCGTCGAGCCATAGAATATCGGGTTCGAAAAGGTCAATGATCTCACGAATTTTAGCGTGCATAAATTCTATATAATCATCATTGAGGTAATCGGGATGCGGCCCCGAAAATTCCGGCGTATAGTAGTTGAGTAAACCATGATAGGAGGGGCCGTATTTCATGTTTCTTGCACGTACTGCTTCACCCAACTCAGCCATCAGATCCCGTTCCGGGCCCATTTGTGCGGCGTTCCAGTCTGTAAGTTTCGAATCCCACAGAGGGAAACCATCATGATGTTCACCTACCGGAATCACATATCTGGCCCCCGCCTTCTCAAAAAGTTCAGCCCATTCTTCAGGATCCCAGTTTTCTGCTTTCCAAAGCGGGATAAAATCTTCATATTCAAAGTTCTCGCCCCACGTATTTCTGTGATAATCATATACCGGATGTTCACTTTGATACATATATCTGGGATACCATTCAGAGTACATCCCGCGGGGAGCCCACGCAGGTACAGAGTAGACACCCCAGTGTATGAAGATGCCAAATTTTGCATCCCGGAACCATTCCGGTGTTTCATGTTTCAAAATTGAATCCCAATTTTGATTCCATGTCTGTGCCATAACCGTGTAATTGAAGGTTTGCAGGGTAAAGAAAAAAACAAATACATAAGTTAATATACAGGCGAATTTTTGATGGCAGGTTTTCATAGTGTTGAATTGGTTAATTAGATATTAAAGTCTATAATTAATTTAATAGATAAAAGAGTGAAAATGAAAAGCTGGAGAGGAGCGGAAGCACCGACAAACATGTCGGGATGATAAGTGAACCACTTGCGCTATCTACTACGCCAAGTTTACTCGCGAAGTATCAACGAAGTTGTGGCTTCTTAGAACTGGAAACCTTTGCCGGGTAGAAAAGCCGGATTTTCAAAACTTTTAAAGACCGTCATTCTGATAATTGAATTTTTTTTAAAAATTGTGCATAACCCATTGAATCTTCGCTTTTCAAAACGATTTTTTCAGTGATATTTTCCAGAAATGATTCACTCAATACCGGGTAAGGGTCACCGAACCACTCTAATGCAAAGGTGTAATAAGTTTTTTTATTGATACCAATTTTTGTGTACTCAACCTGGCACCCACAGTCAATAATTTCAGTAATGGGAACTATTTCAGGGCTCCTGTTACCATCTAAATCTTTTAATTTAATTCCCATCCTTCTTTTCAGGGTTGCGATCCATCTGTATTTATTCAAGGATATAATTTCTTGGGCTACCGGATCAATCTGATTCACACCAAAACTCCATTTGATCCACTCTTCATAAAGGCCTTTTACGTTAGGCGAAAGCTTTCCCAATACAGGAGAGCTGATACGATGTTTCACTTCGATATTTCCCTCACGCAGTTTGATGTTCACGTCATCTTTTTCCAGCGGCAGATAAAAATCTGTTCTGGATTCGATATTTTCAAAATTTAAGCCATATCGTGTGAACCATTCAGATATCGAGCGGTCTGGTTGATCCGAAAACCATCTTATTTCTTTGCTTTTATACATAGGTTGAAATGAGATCAAATGATGTGCAGATACTAAATTAAAAAGCCCTGTCAAACATAGTTTAACAGGGCTTTCATATTTTAGAAAAAAGTTTTTAACGATCTTCGACTGGTGTCCATGGCAGGTTTTTTTCACCAATATAGAGAGCGCGTGGCCGAATGAGACGATTGTTTGCTTTTTGCTCGAAGAAATGTGCTGTCCAGCCTGAAATTCGGCTCATTGCGAAAATGCACGTGTACAGATCTGGTTGAATTCCTATGGAGTAGTAAACGGTTGCAGAGAAAAAGTCAACGTTTGGGTCGATATTTTTCTCTTCCTTCATAGTTTTTACCATGGCTTCCGACCATTCATAGAGGTATACATGACCTGTTTCTTCAGATAGCTCTTTCGACATTTTACGTAAATGATATGCCCTGGGGTCGAATGTTTTATAAACCCTGTGGCCAAAGCCCATAATCTTCTCTTTGCGGTCGAGCTTGGCTTTCGTGAAGGCAACCGGATCAGCATTTTCACCCTGCTCTTTTAAAATAAGTAAAGTATTCATAACGGCAGTATTTGCACCACCATGAAGTGGCCCTTTCAGAGCGCCAATGGCACCGCTTACAGCTGAGAAGATATCAGATTCTGTGGCACAGATACTACGGCATGTAAATGTTGATGCATTCATTCCGTGTTCTGCATGAAGTACGAGACATAAATCCATTACCCGTTCAGCAGCCTGTCCCGGCTTTTCATCATTCAACATGTACAGGAAATTGAATGCAGTGCTTCCATCCTTAAGTGGAGCTACTACCTCTTTGCCATTTCTGGCCCTGTCGAAAGCTGCGATAATGGTAGGAATCTGGGCGGTCATAATGATTGCATTGTATTCATCAGAAGCATCATCATCAACAAAATCGGCTAACATGGAAACGGCAGATCGAACCACTGCCATGGGTTCGGCTTTTGGATTCGTAGTTTTTATATACGTGAGCACCGGTTCAGGCAGCTCTCTGTTTGCCTGTAGTTTTTTATGTAGTTCATCAAGTTCGGTTTGATTTGGAAGACGGTCATACCAAAGCAGGAAACAAACTTCTTCGAATGTGGCGTTTTCTGCAAGGGTGTCTATATGATAGCCGGAATAGATGAGTTCACCGGTCTGGCCGTTGATGTTACTTTTTGTAGTCGAAAAAGCAACAATTCCATCAAGCCCCTTGTTGATATGTGGATATTCGTTTAGATCAATATGTGATAGGTTGTGCTCCGCCATTTCTTATTCTGATTTAATATTTTCAGGTTATTGCACTGGTTCATGCCGTTTCCCGGCGTATTGTAATTCAGCATAATTGAGCTGAAATAGTCCTGAATGTTAGCCGTTCAGTGCATCTGTATAAGTTAGTTAAAATACAAAAGAGTGTTTGAATTTAGAAGCTCTTTTGAATTGTTTTAACAGTTGAATTTCAGAATATATAACAGTTCTGATTTAATCTGGATTCCGAATTCATACAGATTCAGATGAATTTCTTTTTGCCTGGTTCCAATAATAATCCATCTCTTCAAGATTAGATTCTGAGATGGTTTTTCCGTTTTCCTCAAGTTTTTTCTCAATGTATCTGAAGCGGTCTTCAAATTTTTTATTGGCAAGCCTGATGGAATCTTCAGCATTCAGTTTAAGAAGACGGCCTACATTTACAAGGCTGAATAGTAAATCCCCGAATTCTTCCCTGCGGTTTTCATGATTCTGGGAAGCAATCGAACCTCTCCATTCATCAATCTCTTCATTCAGCTTTTCCCATGCAAGCTGCCATTCTGCCCAGTCAAAACCAACATTTGCTGCTTTTTCCTGCATCCGCTGTGCCCTGATGAGTCCTGGCAATTGTTTTGGTATTCCATCCAGTATCGAATCTTTTCCTTCCTTGAGTTTTATGGTTTCCCAGTTAGACGCAACTTCAGCGGTGTTTTTAACATCCGTTTCTCCAAAAACATGAGGATGTCTGCGTATCAATTTTTCTGATATCCGGAAAATTACATCATCTATCGTAAATTTATTTGTTTCTGAAGCGATACTGCTATGAAAAATAACGTGGAGCAGCAAATCACCAAGCTCTTTTGACAGTTCATCGTAATCTTTTTTTTCGATGGCATCAACGGTTTCATACGCTTCTTCGATTAGATTGTCTTTGATAGATTCATGCGTTTGTTCGCGATCCCATGGACACTCTTTTCTTAAAATGGTTATCAGCTCAACAAGGTCTTCAAATTTTCGAGATGGCAACATATACTTCGTTCATAGATTTCATGTATCATTTGAAAGTAGTAAAAAATCATGCTGTTTTTATCTTTAAAAGTATAGCATGATAAATTGATTATATCTGATTATTGGCTGGAATCTTGAAGGGCAACCTTTTTTTATTGATCGAAATCAGGTTTGCCTTTTCTTTTTCTCAGCTGCCGGGAACAAAACATTATTGAGTATCAGCCTGTAACCGGGGCTGTTGGGGTGCAGGCTCAGGTCTGTGGGGGGATCGCCTACTCTATGAGTATAATCTTCGGGATCATGTCCTCCATAAAAGGTGAATGTACCCTGGCCATGATTTCCATGGATATATTTTGCCTGGTCGCGCCCGGGCGATTCACCCAGGATCACAACATTGCTTTTGATCTTGTCTTTCTGAAATGCAGTGGCCTGTCCATAAAATCCTCGTATACTGCTCACATGATTTTGAGTGAGCATTGTTGGAACAGGGTCCCATTTCGCCGAAAACTCAAATAAAGTAAAATAATCGAGGCTCTCGCTGATCCGATTCAGATCTACCTCTATGTCAATATCTGCATGTTCGTAGATATAAGGATCTGTATTTACCTGAAAGTTTTCAAACGCAAAAGTGTTTGAGAAATTGAGTCGTTCATTCACATTGGGATCAACCGGATCTCCATCCAATGGTGTTGGTACGATATCGAGGCCGTCTGCAGCAAGTGCTATATCGAATGTATCCGTAGCCGAACACATGGCGAACATAAAACCCCCGGCTGCCACAAAATCCCTGATCTCGTGAACAACTGCCAATTTAAGCTGGCTCACTTTTTCAAAACCAAGTTCTGCAGCCATCTCCTCAAGCTGTCTCACTCTCGTGATATACCATGGAGCATTCCTGTACATTGCCCAGAATTTTCCGTATTGGCCTGTAAAGTCTTCATGGTGCAGGTGGAGCCAGTCATAATCACTCAGTACACCGGATAATATTTCAATATCATAAACTGTATCGTAAGGTATCTCCGCATAATCCAGTGCAAGCGTTACCGCATCATCCCAGGGGAGGGAAAGAGGAGGTGAATAAACGGCAATTTTGGGTGCCGTTTCAAGATTAATGCTGGCCATGTTAACGTTCGGCTGTTCAACATAATTTATGATTTCAGCTGCTTCAGCCTCCGATATTACTTCTACCCTTACGTTGCGAATACGGCTCTTTCTGACAATTTCATTTTGGTTTGTTGTTAAAAAGCTGCCGCCTCTGTAGTTTAACAGCCACATGCCACTCTCGCCATCAGCTATATGATTAAATATAATACCATAAGCCTTCAGGTGGTTTGTCTGGCTGGCATCCATTGGAATTAAAACCCTTTCCTGTGCCTGCAGCGTAGTGGCTGATGTTATTAAACCAACTATGATGAATAAAATTAACTTCATATCGGTAGTTTTAAATAGATGAAAAATCTAACGCTTGTAATTTATCTCTCACAAAAGGTGCATAAAAACCATCAGGAAATTCCATGATAATATCTTCAAGGAGTTCGGTGAGATAATCTACTGAAAGTTTGGATGCAACAAGGAAATATTGTTTGTTAAAAAAACGGTCTTCAGCAGTAATGTGTGTGTCAGTAGTTTCAGTTTGAGAATCAGTTCCAATGAAGTTGTAGCTGTAATCAGCTATTGTAACATCGCCATTGGCAAGAAGATAAGATTCAATCAGCATGGCTTTATCCCATAACAGGCGTTCTTTCAGAGGTGAATAAGGTTGAGAGTTCAGTACGCGGTCAATCAGTGATAATAAAAGCAGGTTGTATTTTGCCGGTATAGTCGCATTTAATTCAACCAAAAGGTCATCAGCAAATGGATGATGGGTATTCGCCAAAATAGGCTCAAGCTGATCCAGAGCTTCTTCGTAACTACCAGTATGAATGCCAAATAAACTTTCACTGATATTTCTGAGAACAGTACCTGTTGTATCAGCGCGCTTTCCATTTTTTATCCACATGCGAAGCTTGATTGCATCATTTGCGTAAAATGAGGTATGCCGGCGTTCAAGGCTCCTGAGCTGTATGTCGGCAAATTCGAAATCACCGGCAAAAAAATCGGCCAGGCTAAGGTAGTAACGCGCTCGTTCCGACAGATTAGAGTTATCTGTAGACCTGTCGGCACGAGTTAGTGTTTGCCGGGCAGTTATGAAATCTTTCTTGAACATGGCTATTCTGCCTTCAGCATAATAAGTAAAAGCGTCATCTATGGCAGCCGGAACATTTTTCATTTCATGGTACCAATGCTCTGCTTTATCAATATCTTTATAGAAATCAATTGAGAGGTCTATAATTCGAGAAAAAACCCTGTCGATTCGGTCATAATTTGGTGCACTTATTATGATTTGTTCATTCAGGTGATATGCTTTGGTTTTTAACTCGTTGTATCTGAGCTCAGATTCAAGATTATTCTGCTGGAGATACTGAACCCATTGAGTATAGACCATGGCAAGTTCTTCACGAGCCCGATTGCGAACTGTTTCGCTGCTGTCGTCGAGGTAATATTCATAGGCTTGTACAGCGAGTTCAAACTGCCTTGCTGAAAGAAACTGAGTTGCAAGTGAAAAAAGAGAATAGATCGTATACCCGGTTCTGTTTTCGTATTGACGGGCGAGGGTAAATGCACGCTGATACTCTTCAGTTTCAAGGAGCAGCCATGCCAGAAGCTGATAAAGAGGGGAGTATGCTTTATGGTTAATATCCAAATCCATAAGCTGGTCTTCGAGTTCGAATGCTGCAATTTGATACAAATTGTTATCCCGCATTCTCAGGAACCTTTGCTGCACCAGGCTCATTTGGTCGGGAGAATGAATGATGAGCCTGAAGTACTGTTTAACAGACTCCTCAAACCTGCCGGCCTGCATGTAGGTGTTGGCAAGTTCATTTAAAAACATTGTTTCATCCCGGAAGTAATTCTGTGCAGAGCGATAGAGCTCAATTGCAGCGTCATATTCCTGACGTTCCAGCATCGAAGAGCCAATTGTAAAGTAGGCCTGGATATTGCTGCGGTTTTCATTCATCAGAGTCATCCATAACTCATATGCCTCATCCCTGTTACCTCTGAGATGAAAAATTTCGGCTAAACGCAGTGGAGAGCGTAATCCGTATCTGTTATCTCGAATCTGTTCACGTGTTACAGCTTCAGCTTCGTCAAACATTTTGAGATTGATAAGGCACTCAGTGTATTGGTCAAAAAAAACATACGACCTGGGGTTGTTTCTGTAAAGTTCTTCGAAGATGGGTAATGCTTCTTCATATTTCTGTTGTTGCATCAACCTGTTGGCTTGTTGGTATTCATTAACCTGAGAGTAACACAACGATGTGAGCAGAACTGAAAAGAGAATTGTATATAGTAAAAAACGCAACATTTGAAAGGTCATTGCTGATGAAATAATGTTTTATGTATGTTAGGCATCTCTTTTTTTAGATGTTGATAAAAACTGTTAAGGGGAAACCCGACAACATTATAATAATCACCACTGATTTTTTTAACGAACAGTGACCCTGAATCGTCCTGAATACCATAAGCGCCTGCTTTGTCAAATGGACTTCCACCCTGTATATATAGATCAATTTCTGATTCATCCAACGGAGAAAAGGTCACATTTGTTCTCTCGGCAAATGAAAAATCTTTTATAATGGTTCCTTTTTCTTCCAATCTGGCTATATATACACCTGAATACACCTCATGTTTTCTGCCACTTAGAAGACTCAGCATTCTTCGGGCATCATCTGTTCCTGCAGGTTTACCCAGAATTTTTCCATCAATCACTACAATAGTGTCTGCAGCAATAATAAGGCAATGTGAATGGCGTTTGGCAACATCTTGCCCTTTTATTTTTGCAAGATGCCGGACAATCTTCTTATAGCTTTTGTTATTGATAATCTCTTCATGTATATCAGATGGATCTGTTTCAAAATTTACTCCAATCTGTTTCAGCAACGTTGCACGCCTTGCACTTGCTGATGCAAGAATTACCTTCATAATATTTATGAAATTATAACCGGTTTCATTTTTTCAGTTATTCAGGAATTGAATAACTTACGCAATCGCAATTGTACATAAAACCAATAAATCACTAAATGATCAGGTAACCTTTATGCCGGAGAAGAAAAAGCTGAGAACTAAAAAAGAGATAAAGCCAATGCTTTTCACTTCATTGAATTACAAAACGTTGGGTATGGGAGTACTATTAGTTCTCACAGGTTTTACAATTATGCGTATCGAAAATGAAGTATACGGTTTTATCTCTCTTTATATCGCACCGCTTATAATTCTTGCAGGTTATATTATTGTAATATTTGCAATCCTGAAAAAAGAACCTGAAACCGGTAATCCCGGTTTGAATTCTTCTAAATAATTCTGTTGTGTACCGCTTAACCAACTATGTTTTTGGATTTGCGATTGTGTATCTATTCATTCTTGAAGCCAGGATGAGTGATCATAATTTAATACTCATAGCTTTGGTTCTTTCGTCCACTGTGGCATTTATAGCATTTCTTTTGAATTGGATAACACTTGATGCCATCAAAAGTATCATTATTCTGGGCACTATTGTGCTTGGTTTCAGTGGCTGGTATACTGCCCTTGCTGTTATTTTATTTTTTGTATCTGGCAGCCTGTTGGCCAGGCGGAATATGGCATACAGAGAGTCTAAAGTATTTACTTTTGTACCTGTATACCGTGATTATGGCAGGAGGGACGGGTATCAGGTTTGGGCCAATGGATTTTGGCTTGCCATATTTTGCATGGCCTGGTTTTTAACAGGCATACCGGGTTTTTATATTGCAGCGTTCACTGTTATTGCCGCTGCAGCGGCTGATACCTGGGCTACCGAGGTTGGAACACACAAACCTGGTAACACATTTAATATACTCACGCGAAAACCTGTGGACCCTGGTGAGGACGGAGGTATCAGTTTAAAGGGCAGTTTAGCTGCTGTAGCAGCGGCAGCATCGGTTTCACTGATGCTGGTACTCAGCGATGAAATTATTCCGGGGAATGCAATCTTTCTGGTTTTTTTGTTTGGATTTTTAAGCTGCTTCATCGATTCTTTGCTTGGAGCATTTTACATACAAAAAAAATGGAATTTGACTATTCCTAAAGATTTTAGCGGCGGCAAAGACGGTTTTTCCAACAGCCTCATTAACTGGGTTTCTACAGGCATCAGTGGTACTCTTTCAATGATAATCTCACAGTTACTTTTTTGATGAAATGGTATAAACGACTGCACTGGCAAATCATAATCGGGCTCTTACTTGGTTTATTATGGGGATTGCTATCTGGATTTATTGGCCTTACAGATTTTACTTCCGGATACATCAGGCCGGTTGGAACAATCTTTATTGACCTTTTAAAACTCATCGCTGTTCCACTGGTACTGGCCTCACTGGTAGTTGGGGTATCAAGCCTTAACGACATGGCCCGTTTATCAAAAATGGGAGGTAAAACGATTGGAATATATATGGTTACAACTGTTCTTGCCATAACTATTGGATTGACGGTTGTAAATGTACTTCAGCCCGGTGCCACATTGCCCGATGAGACCCGAAGCGGGCTCATGGAAAGTTACAGTGAAAATATTGAAGAAAGGGATTCTGCTGCTGTAAGAGTACAAGAGCGCAATATTATGCAGTTTTTGGTAGATATTGTTCCAGAAAACTTTTTCCAGTCAGCAAGTAATAATACGAATATGCTTCAAATTGTATTTGTTGCAATTCTTCTTGGAATAGGCCTAATCAATATACCGGCACAAAAAGGGGAACCGCTGATACTCTTCTTCGAGTCTCTGAATGATGTGATCATAAAGATTGTGGATCTCATTATGAAGACAGCACCTTATGGAGTATTTGCACTTATGGCGGCGGTAATCGTTGATCTTACCGGTGACGATATTGGTCAGGCGCTTGTTTTACTCAGTGCATTAGGGTGGTATTGTATAGCAGTATTAATTGGGCTGCTTTTACATGTTTTGATTGTTTACTCGAGCCTTTTCAAGCTCTTCAGTAAAATGAAACTGAGAGATTTTTTCAAAGCAATACGTCCGGCAGTATTGCTCGGCTTTAGTACGAGTTCCAGCCTCGCCACACTTCCAGTTACCATGGACAGGGTTGAAAAAAACCTCGGAGTGAGTGAAGAAGTTTCAAGTTTTGTATTACCAGTTGGTGCAACCATCAACATGGATGGAACAAGTCTTTATCAGGCTATCGCAGCTGTTTTCATAGCTCAGGCGCTTGGCATGGACCTTACCATAGCCCAACAATTAACCATTGTGCTCACAGCAACAGCTGCATCGATTGGGGCGGCCGGGGTGCCAGGCGCTGGTATCATTATGTTGGTTATCGTTTTACAATCTGTTCAGGTTCCAATCGAAGGAATCGCATTGATATTGGGAGTAGACCGGATTCTTGATATGGCAAGAACCGCAGTCAATATAACTGGAGATGCGGCAGTATCAGTGGCAGTGGCATACTCAGAAAACAAACTGGGTGCGCTTCATTTTGATGAAGACGACTAAACTGAAACTATTCCGACATTTTTTTGTTTATGATACTTGTGGTAACCGATTGCGACACAAAATAAACAACACCACTACAGATCATCTCCTAATTTTTATGAAGTATCTCCTTTACAGTCTTTTATTTCTCTTCAGCACTTTTTCTGGATATGCCTCTGAATTAAGTATTTATGCTAATAAAGATAGTGCAGATACAGTTTTTGAACATAAATTAATTCAGGGTATTGAGGCTTTTTATCAAACTGACTGGGGTTCTGCCAGAAGCATTTTTGATCAATTAAAAGAAATGCACCCTGAAGACCCAAGGCCATATTTTTTTGAATCGATGATGCCATTTATGGAATACTTTTTTATTGAGCAGTCACCAGAACTGGCAGAAAGTTTTCTCAATAAATCTGAGAAGGCTGTCGATCTCAGTCAAAAGAGGCTAAACAGTTTCCCCAACGATACCACAATGGTTTTGATGCTTAGCGGACTTCACGGATACAGGGGCCTTGTTGCAGCAGGCCAGAACCTCCACAGAGTTGCTTTAAACAGTGGCTTAACCGGTTTTAATTACACCAGAAAACTCCTTTCCATGGCATCAGACAGGCCGGATGCCAGAATAGGCCGTGGCATGTTCTATTATATGGTGGGTAGTATACCCAGTGGAATGCGTTGGGCAACAAATATGGTTGGCCTCAGAGCGGATATTGAGGATGGTTTTTTTGAATTGAAACAGGCTGCACAGAGTGAGAGTTACATTAGCAATGATGCTAAAATGATGCTTATGTATCTATATAATAAAGAAGAACGATATGAAGATGCTCTTGAATACGCATTACTATTAACAGAAGTTCTGCCCGATAATGTAATTTTTTTATATAAAACGGCAGAAATTTATGAAAAGCTCAATAATAACCAGTATGCTGCAGACGTATACAGGTTAATAATCGGGAAGAACAATCACTATCTGCAGAGTATCACAGATAAAAGTTCTGAAAGACTTAAAGAAATTGAAAATTTTACCTTAAGCAGGTAGCAAATAACAAAATAAATATTAAATTTATAAGAGGAGTATATAACTGACTGCTCAATTTGTATATGTGCCTATGCAAATAATGATACGTCCTATTATTACATTCATTATATCGGGTGTCACAGTTTTATTTTGGGCAAATTTCTCATCTGTTCATGCGCAAATTGCGCTTTATGATGGCAATCCAATTGAGATCAGATTTACTGATGTGGGTGCTTCACAGTTAACACAATCGAGACGGAATATAAGCTTAAACGAAATTGGCACGATCATCAGCCCTGATTTGGGTGAAGTAGATTTTGAATGGATCCCATTTAACATTGAACATTCAGATGCTGCCAACTCATTTATACGCGATGAGAGACAGTTTGTATCTATAGGCAGGTTATATACAAATATTGAACGGCAGTTATTTACAGTATCATTCAGAAATTTAAGTGAATATGATTTCGGTGGTATGATGGTTGCATTCGATTTTGTTGCACATGCCGTCGAAATTCCTGCAAATAAAACTATCAGGCTGAGGTTCCGGGTTAATGATGGAGAATGGCAGTATGCTGAAAATGGCTTGCTCAATACTAACAGGTTGAGAGCCGATGATCGTGAGTTCAGTTCTGTATCTGTGCAACTCAATTTAAATCAGATATTTCTCAGATCCGGAGATCAGATCCATTTTATGTGGATCCATGAAGAAGATGATTACGATAATTTACCACTCTTTCTGCAAAGGATTGAAGTTTTTCCTGATATAAGCAGACATACAAAGCTAAACAGGGGTTCATTAATCATCACGGAAATAATGCCGGTGAGCAATGTAGACGGAACCGATTTTGAGTATCTTGAACTCTATAATCCAACGAATGAAGAAGTTCAGCTTAAAGGCATAGAAATCAAAACATCAGCAGGAAGCCATATTATTCAGCAGGATGTTATTGTTCCTTCTTACGGTGTGATCGTACTTTCAAATCTGGATATATCCGGAATTAATGGAATACAGCACAGTTATTACTATAGTGGCAGCATCATACCACAATCAGGTGGAAGAATCGAGATCATTCAGCAAAACGAAGCAATTTCAATCGCTACATATGAACCAACCGAAAGCGGTATTGCGCTGCAGCTCAATGAGATGATTAATGCGTATGACGGATATACCAGCCTTACCAATCTGGCTCCGGCTGATGAGTCTTTTTTCCCTGAACTATATGGGTCGCCCGGCTCTGTCAGCAATTCTTTACCCATTTACAGAAGGACTCTTCAGCAGCAGGGATGGTATTTATTGTCGCCACCAGGTAAGCTAAACGCCAGATTAAGCCGGCATCCATCCATACAATACTTCTCGCTTAACGGTGAACCGGTATCCCCGGATTTGATTGAGCCTTATACACCATTTTTTGTATACAAGAATAATCGTGACCCGGTCATTATTTACGCAGAAAGTGTTCAGCGAATCACTACAAGTGAATCATATTTAAGAGAATATCAGTTCAGCGATGGGCTACGCCTTATATCAGCAGCCCACCCAACCGATACTAATTTTGAAAGTGTACTGAGAAGGAATGGAGTGATAATACCTCCTTTAGTAAAACAGTGGGATGAGAGGGCACAAGCATTCAGATTAGCCTATCCTGATCAGGCAAGACTTTTAAATTGGACACCATTTATCTTGCCCAGCCAGTTTCGAACTTATGCTGCCGCAGGTTCTGCAGGCAGAAGAGGAGTAACAGAAATGCCGCGAAATATCACGTTTAGCCTTTTTGAGGGGGATGGCAGCAGCAGAATGGTTATAGACCGTGCTGTACTTGGTTTTCTTCCCCCATCTGTTAATGGTGAACAGATCCGATACGATTTGCCAAAAATTATTCCTGCTTATCGCACACCATCAAATACTTTAGCTGGATCTGCTTTTTTATATCTTTCGTCGCCGGAATCGAGAGAACCAAATAATTCTTTCATTCATCTTCCCTATGAAATTAACAGTGAATATACTGTAGGATTGGGATACCAGCTCACCCCTGAACAAACATCTGGCCAGGCAATCCTGGAATGGCGAATTCCACCAGATATACCTGATGACTGGATAATTGAACTGAAAGATCATCAAACCGGCCTTTCAGTGAACATGCGTGACGAAAATAGATATCGTTTCAGATATAGTGTTGTTCAAAACCAGCTGGAGGCTGATGACAGGTATGCGGCGATTTCAACAGCTACTGTGGCAGAAAGGAACAGATTTTCAATTGAATTGAAGCCATTTGAAGAGATCAAAGAAATTGTTGAGGAATTAAGGCCTGGAAGTATAGAATTAAGACAAAATTATCCCAATCCATTTAACCCATCTACAAACGTAACCTTCTATCTGCCGGAAGAACGAACTGTTCGTGTCGCTATTTATAATATTGTAGGACAGCAGGTTGCAATACTTATAGATGATAATCTTCAGGCTGGTGAACATTCGGTAACGTGGGACGCAACCAATAATCCAAGTGGAATATATATTGTTCAGCTTGAAACCGGGAACAGGATTCTAACGAGAAAGATTACCTTAATCAAGTAACATTGTTTCTGCTTACTGAGTAAAGTTCTGACATAGATATCCCTTATCTACTACGGCTATGTATTTATTGCGATCATATGAGATTCATATCAGTCCAATTGAATAGGTCTCTGTAAATATCATCTTATGAACCTTTTGTTAGCGATATATTATGATTTTCTTTAGGTTTTACAAGATGATAATCATTCATTCAAAATCAACTACTCCGTAACCATTTATGCAATACAAAACAGCACAGGGATCAGAGGTTCCAGATATAGGCCTTGGCACTTATACATTAATTGGCAAGGAATGTAAAAACACTGTACTGAAAGCTCTTGAGTTAGGATACAGACATATTGATACAGCACAGATATACCAAAATGAAAAAGAAGTTGGTGAAGCGATAAACCTCTCCGGAGTTCACAGGGATGAGATATTTTTAACAACCAAAGTTTGGTACACCAATCTTGAACATGATGATGTTTTGCAGTCTGTTGAAGAAAGCCTCAGGCTATTAAAAACATCATATATAGATCTTCTTTTAATTCATTGGCCAAATAAACAGTATCCGCTGGGGATTACTCTTGAAGCAATGTTGTCTTTGAAAGATCAGGGCAAAATTCTGAATATTGGTGTGAGTAATTTTACACCAAAAATGACCAGATACGTAATTGAAGATTTAAGAATACCGATTTTTACCAACCAGGTTGAATACCATCCATTTCTCGGCCAGTTCGACTTATTGGATTTATCTTACGAGAACAATTTTTTATTAACCGCTTACAGTCCGCTCGCGAAAGGGGATATATTTCGTGATGCTACACTGAAAAGAATAGCGGATGAGTATGGCAAAACACCTGCACAAATTGCTCTGAGGTGGTTAATAGAACAGGAAAATGTTATTGCAATACCAAAAGCCACATCTGCAGATCACTTAAGAGAAAATATTGACCTTTATAATTTTGAGCTTTCTGATAGTCATTTTGAAGAAATTGATCAGCTTGATAAGACACGCAGAATTTCAAATCCATCATTTGCACCAGACTGGGATTCATAAGAACAGATAAGAAAACGTAAATTGCATTTTGTGACTATGAGTCTGGATACTTTGAAATTTAATTCCGGCCTGCAATAAATATACTTATAAATATATGTAATATCATAAATAAGATGATAGTAAAATTGTAAATATTTAAAATTTTGGTTGAATATTACTCAGATCTTATTTAAAGATTGATTCATTGAGATAGCACTAAGTAATGATGAAGAAAGATTAATGTGGATAACTTTAATTGAGTGTGGATAACTGGCAATAATCTTTATACAATCAAAATAATACCTTAATTACCCACATTATAGATAATATTTAGATAATATATTGAATTAACAAACATTTTTATATTTAAAAAAAATATATTTTTAAATATATATTTAAATCAATGAGTATAACACTTCTCAACTTCGCTCATCATTGTGGATAACTTAGAGGATTTGTGGAAAAGTAATTGAGATTTTTCTTGATGTCTGTTCGTATCACGAATATATTGCCTGAACCAAATTTTAGTTTCTACCCAAGCCTTACCAATAACATCATACATCAAAATTATCCACGAAGCAGGAGAATTATCTATGAAATTCAGCCGTTTTTACACCAAAACAGAATGGAGAACACCTTACGATCCGATCAAATTTGAAAAAAGGAAATCTGAAATTAAAAATCCTGACGGTTCAAAAATTTTTGAAATGGCAGGTGTATTAGTGCCATCCGGCTGGTCGCAGGTAGCAACAGATATTATTGCACAAAAATATTTCAGAAAAGCCGGTGTTCCGGTTAAACTAAAAAAAGTTGCAGAAAAAGGTGTGCCGAAATGGCTTCAGCGTTCAACGGCCGATGAAAAAGAGCTTGCAAAGATTGATGATGATAAACGATACACCCATGAAGTAGACAGCAGGCAGGTATTTAACAGGCTCGCCGGGTGCTGGACATACTGGGGGTGGAAACATAAATACTTCAACTCAGAAGAAGATGCAAAAGTATTTTATGACGAACTGTGCTATATGCTGGCTAATCAGATGGCCGCACCCAATAGCCCGCAATGGTTTAATACCGGGCTATTTTGGGCTTATGGAATTAATGGTCCTGCCCAGGGTCATTATTATGTTGAACCGGATAGTGGCAAGTTAAAGAAATCCGAAGACGCATATACCCATCCTCAGCCTCATGCATGCTTTATCCAAAGCATCAGTGACGATCTTGTAAATGAAGGGGGTATTATGGATTTGTGGGTTCGGGAAGCCCGTTTGTTTAAGTATGGTTCCGGGACAGGGACAAACTTTTCTGAACTGCGTGGTGACGGGGAGCGCCTGAGTGGTGGCGGTAAGTCTTCCGGGTTAATGAGTTTTCTTAAAATCGGTGACCGGGCTGCAGGAGCCATCAAATCCGGAGGCACAACCCGAAGGGCAGCCAAGATGGTTACACTTGATCTGGACCATCCCGATATTGAGGAATATATCAACTGGAAAGTTCGTGAAGAACAAAAAGTAGCAGCAATTGTTGCAGGCTCAAAAATTTCCCAGAAACACCTCAAAAATATTATCAGGCTTTGTCACCAACCTGTTCAGATTGATGGTAAATCGCTAAATGGTTCTGTAAGCAGAGATCCGCTAAAACATAAAGAACTCGGAAAAGCTATCAGGAATGCGAAACGAGATCATGTGCCACTTAACTACATTGAAAGGGTTATACAGCTCGCATCGCAAGGTTATTCAGATATCGAATTCGATACTTATGATACCGACTGGAATTCAGAAGCTTATATGACGGTTAGCGGGCAAAATTCCAATAATTCAGTTCGCATCCCGAATAGTTTCATGAATGCGGTAATTGACGATGGGGCCTGGAACCTCTATGGCAGAATTGATAAACGAAAAGCCAAAAAAGAGGGAAGAGAACCTGTACCCATGAAGACACTTAAAGCTCGTGAACTATGGGATCAGATCAGTTATGCAGCCTGGTCATGTGCCGACCCGGGAACACAATATCATGATACGATTAATGAGTGGCACACATGCCCTCAGGATGGTGAAATAAAAGCGAGTAACCCATGCTCGGAATACATGTTCCTTGATAATACAGCATGTAATCTGGCATCTCTTAACCTGATGAAGTTTTTCAAAGATGAGAGTTGCGCCGAGTTCGATATTCATTCAATCAGGCATGCATCACGTATATGGACAACTGTTCTGGAAATCTCGGTACTAATGGCTCAGTTTCCATCCAAAGAAATTGCGGAACTTTCTTACATATTCCGTACTCTCGGGCTTGGTTATGCCAACCTTGGCGCTGCACTTATGGTGCAAGGTGTGCCCTACGATAGTAAAACAGGCTTTGCAATTGCCGGTGCCCTTACCTGCATCCTTCACATGAAATCTTATGCCACAAGTGCTGAATTGGCAAAAGAACTTGGAGCATTTCAGGGATACGAAAGAAATAAACAACACATGCTTCGGGTGATGAGAAATCACCGAAGAGCTGCATATAATTCCCCGGATAATGAATATGAAGGACTCACAATTAAACCGGCAGGTATTGATGCCGAAAATTGTCCTGCATATCTGCTGGATGCTGCCAGGAAAGATGCTGACGAAGCAGTGGCTGAAGGTGAGAAATACGGATACCGAAACGCTCAGGTAACTGTGATTGCGCCAACTGGAACTATAGGCCTTGTAATGGACTGTGACACAACCGGAATTGAACCGGATTTTGCACTTGTTAAATTCAAGAAACTGGCTGGTGGTGGTTATTTTAAAATCATCAACCAAAGTGTACCTCTTGCACTTAAAAATCTTGGTTATAGCAAACAGGAGATCGATGATATTATTCGGTACGCCAAGGGAGCAGCATCATTAAAAGGTTGTCCTTATATCAATGTAGACAGTTTAAAAGAAAAAGGGTTCACGAAAGAGAAGCTTGAAGCCATTGATGAAGCACTTCCCGGCAGTTTCGATATAAAATTCGCATTTAATCACTGGACACTCGGAGAAGACTTCTGTAAAAAAGTTCTGAACATAACTGAAGAGCAGCTTTCAGATTTTAACTTTGATATGCTCAGATTTTTGGGATACAGTAAAGAGCAGATTCAGGCAGCTAACGATTATGTATGCGGAACCATGACTTTAGAAGGTGCACCACACATTAAGGATGAACATTTGCCGGTGTTCGATTGTGCAAACAGATGCGGCCGCATTGGCACAAGATACATTTCTGCAGCAGGCCACATTAACATGATGGCTGCTGCCCAGCCGTTTATCTCAGGGGCTATCTCTAAAACGATCAATCTACCAAATGAAGCTACAGTAGAAGATTTTAAAGACGCTTATATGATGTCCTGGCAGAAAATGCTGAAGGCAAATGCACTTTACCGTGACGGATCGAAACTCAGTCAGCCGCTTAACTCGATGAGTGATGTGCTTGAAGAAATCGATGAAGAAGATGATGAAACAATCGCAGCTCAGGAAATGATTGTAAAAACAGCTGAGAAAATCATCCATAAATATGTAGCAAGGCGTCAGAAACTCCCATTTCGCCGAAGCGGATACACACAAAAAGTGAAAATTGGTGGTCAGAGTGTATATCTGAGAACAGGTGAATATGATAATGGTCAGCTGGGTGAAATTTTCATTGATATGCATCGTGAAGGAGCCGCATTCAGAAGCCTGATGAACTGTTTTGCCATTGCTATTTCTCTTGGTCTACAACACGGTGTACCGCTTGAAGAATTTGTAGACGCATTTGTATTTACCAAATTTGAACCAAGTGGTATGGTTAACGGCAGCCCACATATTAAAATGACTACCTCAATAATAGATTATATATTCAGAGAGCTTGCTGTGACCTATCTTGAAAGAGACGACCTTGCACATGTGGCACCTGAGGATATACTGTCGCGAAAGTTAAAACCTTCAGAAGAGCAGGAATTAGCTGATCAGGTAGAAAAAAAGACTATCATCAAAGAACCAAAAAATGTAACTGAGACTGTAGCAACTGTTGTTCAGTCTTCGGTAAAAGATTCGGATAGTGACTATGACCGTGCCAAACAACTTGGTTATACAGGCGACTCTTGCCCCGAATGCGGCAGCATGACGATGATTCGTAACGGTACATGCTTAAAATGCATGACCTGTGGTTCAACGACAGGCTGTTCTTAATAAAAACCTACATCTTAAAATGATGAAGGTAAAGATTGACGTGAACCGTCAGATAAGCCCGCCGGTTGATCATCGGCGGGTATTTTTTCTATTTATATCAGATACAATATAAAATGAAGAAAATCCTCTATATTTTTCCTCATCCTGATGATGAATCATTTGGGCCTGCACCTGCTATTTCGGCTCAATTAAGACAAGGGAATGAAGTATATCTCCTCACACTTACCAAAGGTGAAGCCACGAGCCAGCGGTTCAAACTGAATTTAAGTAAGCAGCAGATGGGTGAGATTCGCTATAGAGAAATGCAATGTGTGGAAAAGGTACTCGGGTTAACGGATATGACAGTTTTGGATCTGCCAGATAATGAACTAAAGTATCTTGACCCAATAATAATTGAAGAAACAGTCAGCAAACATATTCAGTTAGTTGAGCCTGATATACTTGTTACTTACGCGGTTCATGGGATTAGTGGTTTTCATGACCATCTTGTTACTCATGCTGTGGTAAAACGTGTTTTTTGTCAGATGAAAAGAAGCAGTGACAATCATCCTGACAGGCTTGCCTTATTTACAAGAATAGGCGAAACAGATTTTACAGGTAAATTCAGGCTTGAAGCTTCCACGGAAAAGGAAATTGGGTTTATTGAAAATTGCACCGATGTGGATATGGAAAAATTCAGAAAGGCTCTGGATTGTTATAAAACCTATGCAGATGTTATTGAAGCAAGCAAAGTTAAAGAGATTGTGACAAATGAAGTTCCATTCGAAATTTTTGGAGAAGATTTAAATACCCGATTGAACTCGATTACTGAAGGCTTATAACTGAATAATTCATCTTCAAATGTTGAAACCCATTAACAAACTACGGCTAAAATCCCTATTTCTTCAGATTTATCATCAGGTTCAACTCATCAATCATCTCGATTGTTGAAACGCTCTGCAGCTTTGTACCAAATCTCCTGATTTAAGCTGAAGTCGGGAAAATAGTTGTTTATGAAGAGAACATCGTCACATTTTGTGTCAGTCCATATGTTGTTCTGAATTTGTAGGCTTCCTTTAATCCAGTAAGACCTGTTCTCCGTAACCAGATGAGAACCACAAGGATAGGGTTCGCTATAGTTTGCTGAGTAAAAAGCAACATTACTATATTTCCACTCATGGCTGAACATGGTATTTTCTTTAACTGAAATATTTTGCCCTCCGGCAATTCCAATTCCAACCTGCCCCGGATTTACACCAACATTACCGGAAGCAATCTGATAGGAGCCACCACCATCACCAAGCATAATAAATGATCCATATCTGTCATTCCCATGGCCACGAGCACGATTGTTTTTCACAAGAATTGGGCTATCTTCTGTACCATGTGACTTGTAAACTGATATCCAGTCCACCACATCTTCTGCTTCACCACGCAGATAAGTACCAAACCGTTCCATTGCATTATAACTGATTTCTATATTGCTGCCATGGCATTTATCCAGTTGAACAAAGTTTCTGCCAATATTGAGCCCCATATTGTCTCTTATCAAAACCGGACCAGTGCAATCCGTAAATAAAACCCCGGAAGTAACTCTTGTAAAATAATTATCCGTTACAGTTACATTCTCAACATTCACCAATCTGATAGCACCATACTTATGGCCATTACCAGATCCTGTATTATTTATTGAAAGTCGCCTAAGATGAATATTATTACCTCTTCTAAAAAAGATGCCGTTATCAACGTAATTTCTGATTTCAATGCCCTGGATTGTTACATTTGTTCCGGTTCCTGAGAAGGCATCACTCACAGTATCAAGCCCGTCCATAATAGCACCATTTTCTCCGATCCACATATTTCCTTGCTTTGGATGTCGCACTTGTTGCCCCCGATGAACTCCGGACCTAACTAAAAACACCGTCCCCTCGGGGTGCATATCATTTGCAACCTGGAAATTGTCACCTACCTCAAGGGTAACTTGATTTGTTGGTGTACTATCGCAACCTGAAAAGAACAATAAATAATACAGTAATATCAAAAGATGTGATGACCACCTTTTCATATAAAATTACCCCTTAAGTGTTTGACCAGATTAACCTTATTTCTATTGGTTTCTGTATATAAGGCAGAGTCCAACATTCTATTTGTAATATAATAAATAATGAAATTTGTTCATCATATGTTGAATGAATAAAGTTTATCAACAATGAGCATATGAGGCAGTGTCAGTACGCTAATCAGAATAAACATGAGTGTCAAAAATTTGTCAGCCAATCCTGTTATATCATTGATAAATAACAAAATGAGTAGTCCTCCAATTGAAACGAGAGTAAAAGGCAAAGCAAGCCTAAAAAAAGTTAAAATGCTTAACTCTTTGTCTTTATGTGCAAAAAAACGCTGCATTTGATAAATATGTCCAGCAGAATGCCAGACTGCAAAATAGAGAGCAAATCCGGTTAATGGGCCACAGATTTGAAATAATAATATCAGAAGCACCAGATCAGACCAGTAGGCCAGTGGCTTGCGTATTTGTTTTATCAGAGTGAGTAACAGAGAATAAGCTATATAGAGAGATACAATTCCTATATAGAGGGCAATGTAAGATTCTGTCAGAAAACCAAATTCTATAAGTTCTGTGCCAGTTGCTTGTGCAATTATTGGCAACGTTACAGATAGGTCAGAAAAAATGATTAGACCGATAATTAACATTCCGCGCAATACATAAGCCAAATGATTTTTATTACCATCAAGGAGATGATCTTCCATATCTGCCTGCCCAAAATGGTATATGGAAATCATTAAAAAGAGTGCCATTCCAACAACGGGTGTAATTAACCACAATAACCCAATAAATATCATGATCAAGATATAGCTGCTGTAAAAATAAAGTGTTCCGTTTTTTTTATTCACTGAACTATTTAATTCTGCCGAGATAATGTGGTCAATTGCACCATGCGGTATTCCAATAAAAAAGACCGAGACAACCACAATGTAAGGTGCCATCGCATCATGAATGTGTGGTATGAACAGCGCGGCGATTATGAATATGAAGGAGGTTGAACCCGCGAATAAAATGAAAGTGAATGAAGACCTGAACACTACGCTCCTGTAAAAATTCTATGTTTCATCTTATAAATCGACCTGAAAAAAGGCATATATGGCAGTTTGGAAAAAATGCCAAGTTCGTTCAAAAAAGTTGTCTGCTCGTCAAGAAATTGAAGAACACGGTCGAATTTATTTTTCCTGAAAAGCTCATGAAATATCAATACGGAGGTATTGATATCATTTTTAAGAAGGTATAGAAGCATCATGTCATAAACTCGGAACCTATATCCTGAAGGCATTAAGGATGGGATTTCTTCTCCTTTTTCGAGAGACGAAACAATGGTTCTGCTCATATCATGCAATCTTGAAAACGTATAGCCTGTAGATGGCTTTGTATAGCCGCCCACTGTACCGGTATTCATAACCCTGCTACAGTACCATGGATTGTAACGCCTGTCTTCCATGGGTATCGCGCCTTTTTCTACTCTTAGAATTCTGTAGCCATTTTTATGCAGCCCGAAAACGTCTTTAATATACTCCTCAAGGGCTTCCTCATAGATATGTGTTTCCAGAAGCTGTGTTGAAAATAATGTGTATTCAATGAGTGCCTTAGTTCTGGTGAAAGGGAGTACATAAAAGAAAGTAACTCCATTTTTCTGAGATGTATTAAAGTCCATCAATGTTGCAGTATCTGGGTCAAACAGGTCTTTTTCAGTTTCTATTTCCCATCCGATAAAATGCTGTA
>PWLN01000279.1 GCA_003559375.1 Balneolaceae bacterium
ATAACTGAATCTCCTCCTCAAGTTCCGCGACACTTTTTTGAAGGACCATCCTGCAGAGAAATGTCCCATTTTCTGCTGTGAGCTTAAAATTTTTATTCGCAAATCCGCTGGAGATGGGTTCTGCCGAAAAAAACCGCCCGGTAATATAACCGTCAGCAAGAATATCTTGAAGGAATGTATTGTGTAGTTCTGTAATCATTATTCACATTCATATGAAGATGGATTAAAGATTAAGAAAATATAATCATTATTAAATTTGAAAGTAGCCTATGAAGTAAGTCATATTAAATTATAGTCTTATATTAAGATGTTAAATAATGAGGCATAAAATAATTAACCAGTAAAGTATTAAATGTAAATTTTTTCCTATAAAAATTTGTAAAAGTATTTTGCATTTCTTTTTTTATAGCTGTTCATTACAGCCAGGGACTATGGGGATAAAAAATTCATTAAGTGACTGCTTATTCGGGTCAAATCATCCGAAGCATACCAAAAGGTTAGCTGAAAATTGTCATTCAATAGGGCTTGCTTTTCTGAGGATGAAGGCAGCTTCGAATAAACTATATTTATTTCATGGAAATAAACTTGAAGATCTGGCATGGGATTTCATTGCAGATTTGTTCGAAACCGGTAGTGATGGAAGGCTTAACGTTTTCTGTGAATATTTTAAAGAAAAAGAAATTGAAGCGTTGGATGAAGCTGAAATTTTCAGTGAATTACGTAAACTTGTCTTCACCAAAGTAGAAGATAATATTTTCAAGGCAGCAGGAGAATGTGATCCGTCTTTAAGAAAGATTATCCGGAATTTGAAACTTGCGGTTAAAAGCTGCGATTTTTCGGGTGAAATCAGCTGTGAAAGAGGCTTTCTGACCATCAGACCGGAAAACCACACAGATCTGGCTGTGATGCCGTCTGAATTGATGCAGATTTATCTGTGTTCCCGGCTTCAAGAGAAAATGCAGATTCCGGAGATGCTTCATGAGGTGATTGATATTTTGAATAATCAGAATCTGTATCAAAAGAAGTTTTCGCTGACAGGACTCTCCCTCATCATAAGAGAAGTATTCATACACTTTAATAAAGATCAATTAAGCGTAATCACTGAGCCGGCAGTTGATGAGAATCTGATTAAGGAGGAATTTGAAGAATTACTGGAGAGAAGTGTAAAGAAAATCAGGGTAAAAGTAGGAGCCCGTTATGTTAGCAGTAAAAAGATTCCATTGAGTTTGCTGAAAGCGTATTTACAGGCTGCCCGGAATATTGTAAATGAGTATAATGGTAAATATCAGGATGATGGCACTCAGTATGAATATTTAAGAGAAGAAATCCCCGGCCTTGGGTATAAACAATTCAGGCAACAGCACCGGCAAATACTTGAATACCTGGTGAAACAAATAAGAACAGATTTAGTAAATACTTATAAAAAAGAATTCATTTGAATATTTTGCAGTTGCAGCTATTTGCAAGGATATATAATAAATTTTATAAGTATTGAAAAAGCCAACAGAAAACGATATAGAAACTTTAATCAGTAATCCGGAATCACTGACCGATAATCAGAGGGAATGGATTTCGTTCTGGATTGAAAAAGATTCGCAATTGAGGCAGATTGCCGAATGGTACCGGGAGTTTTACAGAACTTACCAGGAGGTTAAAGCGATCAAAGATAAACACCCATCACCGCCATTGGTGATAGAACTTGTAGCAGCAGATCGTGAAAAAAAACCGGCAAACGGGTACGTACTTGCTGCACAGACAACGGCTATTGCTGATGGCGTATACAAATCATTAAAAACACTGATCTCGGAAGAGCATCATACCCTGTTGAGAGTTCTCTATGATTGCAGACATAAAACATCCAGGATTCATGTCATTTCATCTTACCTGGAAGACGATGACATTGTTTTAATTGAATCGGATGAGGGCAAAATTTTTACGAGTAATCCCGGAAACACCATTGATATACCTGAATCGGAGTTGCCAAGAAATAAAATTATCGGATGGGAAAAATGCCGCATCCATATCCCGATGTGCAGAATAGATTTTTACAGGGATAAACACACCGGTTCGGTTACATACAGTTTTGGGAAAACGATAGATGAAATTGGCTCAAACCGAATAAATGTTGACATTTCTGATCAAAGCATTTCGGTTTCAGTACCTGTAACGGAAGAAAAAATTCGGGCCGATAAGTTGATTCTGTTTACTGAGTCTAAAACGCTATTTGATACAGTGAAAAGAAGTTTTTATGAAATTCCACTTACATACCTGGCAGGAACGCGTTGCAGGCTGTTTTTCTATAAATGATGTGAGCCGGAAGTAATGACATTGTTTTTTATACTATTTAATTCGATTTGAGTCTTACAATAACAGCTTAAGCTTGCTATAATATTGAAAAATCCACCAGCTGGGATTACAGTTTCATCTATTTCGATAATATGAGCCAAGGTTTTTGTTGACTGACTAAAAACTACACATAGTTCGGGGATCAATAGATCATGTGTAAATCATGAACATCCAATCAAATAAAACTGAATTGCATGAATGATCCTGTTCAGATTGAGAGGCAGTTTCAGGATGTGATGGCTGAATTCGGGCAGTCAGAATCGATAAGGTACAGGTACAGGCTGTTCGTACTATTTGCGGAAACACTTGTTGGTGAATATAAAAAGTATAGCAGTTATCTTATTCAGTTCATCCCAGGTCTTCATCTGTTTTCAATTCCCCTCACATGGTATGGAATGGACCCGAAAGAGCTTGAACGGTATATCATCATAATGGATGAGCTGTCAGCTGCCATTGGGGAGCTGAAAGGCAGCCAGCATTTCCAAAACGTATCGGGGCGGTTACGTGAAGTTTGTATCCTTTTGTATTGCTGCCTGAATGAACCGAAATCTGCATCAGCCCATATAAACAGGCTTTTTCGCAGAGATGTGAATTTTGCCGGCTTTATTGAAAAAGAGGACATACTGAAACATGACAATTTACTTGAGCTGTTGAATGACTTTCTGATAATGTACAGTGATTCTCAGGCTGATTTATCCTCATCAGATAAAGAGAAATGTAACCGCCTTGGCAGTGATCTTCAAAATTTGATGAAGCAGTCTGATGGGAATGTTTTCGTACCTGTAGTTGAAAAGTATGGATATGAAGATGGATCCTGGATACAATTTGGCCGATTGAGAAAATTATCCGTAGAAATTTATGGCAGGTCGGAAGAGCGTGATGAGCTGAGGCGCAACTTTCCCATTTTTGGTGCAGAAAAACCGGTGTTGATTGATAATGATAACCTGGTTAATGCACCACGAATACTGGCTGAAGAAAAATCAACCAGGCTGAAAAATCAATATTTTAAAGGTTTAATCAGTTACGAATTATCCGGTGCCAGACATGAGGGAGACTCGGCAAACCTGGCAATAGCTGCCCTTTGG
>PWLN01000003.1 GCA_003559375.1 Balneolaceae bacterium
AGTATCCTGATTTTTTTAAAGTGGGTGTTGCAAGTGCCGGTAATCATGATAACCGGGGCTACACTTACTACTGGGGTGAAAAATTTCAGGGTTTACTTGAAAAGACTAATGGTGGGGACAATTATGAGAACCAGGCATTGCAGCTTTTAGCAGGAAATCTTGAAGGAAAATTACTTATATCGTACGGCACAATGGATACAAATGTACACCCGTCAATGACATTATTGCTCATTAACGAACTGATTCGCCAGAATAAAGACTTTGACCTTATTATTATGCCAAACCGGGGGCACGGATATGCGAACGATCCCTATCACATGCGAAGAACATGGGATTATTTTGTAAGGCACCTGGCCGGAAAAACCCCGCCCAAAGAATATCAATTAGGTCGTTAGGTAATCTGTTGATTATAATGGAATTTATTTAGCGGACTGGTTTGTTGTTTTATAACGCATTAAGTTTTGTATAGATTTCAGAATAATGTCAATGAAGATTAAATCAAACTTCATGAAAGTTCGTTGCAGTAAATTCAACGGTTTCTACTGTTTATTGACAAGCATGCTCATTATGTTTTTGATAACAGAAAACCCTGCTGTTTCCCAGACATCTGAGAAAATTTACGCAAGTGAACTCGATTGGGAAATTGAACAAATAACTGGCGGTGTGCATTGGTGGAGTTACCGCGGAGATGATTTATTTGATGCCAGATTAAGTATCAATATGATAGAAGTAGATACAAAAATTGCTGATATAGATTTTGAAATTGTCTATGTACAAAATGAGCTTTTAAAAACAAGCTATTTCGCTTCTGAAAAGAATGCACTGGCAGCAATTAATGGTTCATTCTTTAATCTTGATGCCGGAGGCTCGGTTGTCTTTATGAAAGTTAATGGTGAAGTAATTACTGACGGTGCGGTTGGAAGGAATCCATACACCGAGAATGGAGGGGTTGGTTGGAATCATGATAATCGGCCGATGATAGTGCCTAAGCCGGAAAATGGATGGCATAATTTAAATATTGAAAATATACTAAGTTCAGGGCCATTGCTGCTTCTTAATGGAGAAATCAGAAATTTTAATAATGATCCCTTTAATCAAAACCGACATCCAAGAACTGCCATTGCCACAACTGATGATGGGATTTTGTTTTTAGTGACGGTTGATGGAAGGTCATTTCAGTCTTTTGGAATGACTATCCCTGAGCTTGCCCGTTTCTTTATTGAAATGGGAGCAACAAATGCACTTAATCTTGATGGCGGGGGATCAACTGCAATGTATATCAGAGATAAGAATATTGATGGAATTGTAAATTATCCCAGTGATAACCTTGAATTTGATCACGAGGGTGAGCGAGGAGTATCCAATGCAATTATATTAATCGACAAATAACACTAACACATAAAATACATACATTATGAAACGTACAGCACAAGCGGTTTGGAAAGGATCAGGATTTGAAGGATCCGGAACACTTAACACACCAAAAAGCGGAGTATTTGACAACCAGCCATATTCGGTAAAACTGCGCTTTGAAAATGAAGATGGAAAGCTTGGCACTAATCCGGAAGAACTTATTGCAGCGGCACATGCCGGTTGTTATGCCATGGCACTAAGTGTAGGTTTACAAAAAGCCGGCTACACAGCTGATACACTTGATGCTACCTCTGTAATCAGCCTTGACAAGGATGGAGAAGGTTGGTCAATTACTAAAAGTGCACTCACATTAACCGCTGTAGTTCCTGATATTTCAGATGAGGAATTTGAAAAAATTGCCAATGGAGCAAAAGCCGGATGCCCGGTTTCCAAGGTTCTTAATTGTGAAATAACGCTGGAATATACATTGAATACCTGAGTTAGTAGCAACATCACGCAATTACAAAAAAGCCTCCAATGCGGAGGCTTTTTTTATAAGGTTGCCACTTCAATTTTCTGTTCAAGTTCCTTTAGTATTCGTTTGTGCTTTGTACTTGTGGATAATCGCTCTTCAACGGTAGATATGGCATGGATTACGGTAGAGTGGTCGCGGCCTCCAAATTGAAGCCCAATAGTTTTAAGGCTTGATTTGGTATACTTTTTTGCCAGAAACATTGCAATTTGGCGGGCTTCAACAATCTCCTGTTTTCGGGTTTTTTCTCTTACTTTATTGGTGTCGATCCCAAAATAATCACATACATAATTCTGGATAAACTCGATGGAGATCTGCGTGTTGGAACTTTTAACCATATCCTTCAACACTGATTTTGCCATAGGAAGGTCAATCTCATCAACGTGTTTCAGCGACGCCGTTGCAAGTAATTTGATAATAGCACCTTCAAGATCCCTGACATTGGACTTGAAATTGTAAGCAATAAATTCAATGATTTCCGGGTTTAGTGAAATTCCATTATCGCTGGCTTTTCGTTCAAGAATGGCGTAACGGGTTTCATATTCCGGTATCTGAAGGTCTGCACTTAATCCCCAGCTAAACCGGGATATCAAGCGTTCCTGAATATCTGGTATATCTTTTGGCGGCCGGTCGCTGCTCAATATAATCTGCTTGCCGTCTTGATGAAGAACATTAAAAATATGGAAAAATTCTTCCTGCGTTTTTTCTTTGCCACTAAAGAATTGAATATCGTCAACAATCAGAACATCGATATTCCTGTAGTATAAGGAGAATTCACTTGCACGGTTATTTCGGATAGCCTGTACAAATTCGTTTGTAAAACTTTCAGATGATACATAAAGTACAGCTAATTCATCCCCAAAATGCTGCTTAATTTTATTGCCAATACTCTGAATCAAATGTGTTTTCCCCAAACCGGTACCGCCATAAACAAACAGCGGGTTAAAAGAATTTTTCCCGGGATTGTCGGCTATTGCCATAGCAGCTGAACGAGCAAGCCTGTTGCAATCTCCTTCAATATATCGTTCAAATACATAATTGGTGTTCAGGTTAGAATCGATATTTGTTTTCCTGATACCGGGAATTACAAACGGATTTTCAATTTTGCCGGGATAGTATTCGGCAAACCTGTTCATCTCCTGGGGTTTTTGTGGCGGCATAGGCCTCTGGGGCAGCCGTATTGACCGATTGTCTTCCAATCGGTCGGAACGTTCCACCAATACAGAGTACTCCAGTTTGCCCTCCCTTCCTATCACTTTTGCAATAGAAGACCGAAGCATGTTATAATAATGCTCTTCAAGCCATTCATACCAGAACTGACTGGGAACCTGAATTGTAAGCGTATTATCTTCCAATTTTAAAGGTTTGATTGGTTCAAACCATGACTTGTATTTTTGATAGCTGATGTTATCCTGAATAATCTCCAAGCAATCATTCCAGGCAGAGTCAGCGGTTAGTTTGTCCAAGGTACAAAGCCTCCCAATAGCGATGTTTTATAGGGTTAAAATCCCTTAGTTATCCACACGGCCTGATTTCACCGTTACTGTAATTATTGTCAAAATGGGAATTTCTCAGACACAAATCAAAAAATAATTTTCAGCAAAAGAAAAAGTTATCCACATTTTTATAAAGCCCTCAAAATGTTGCGGTGCAATGATTTATAAATTATCAATCTGGATCATCAATTTTTGCTTGACACGTCTTAACAATTCCCTAACGCAGTTTTTTGCCGATGATCCCAAGCCTTAAAAAGGGTAAATTTTTTTTCCACAAGTTATCCACATTTAAATTATTATTTCCCGTCTTTTCTTTGAAAAGCTCGTGAAAAACGTGTAAACCTTATGTTAGCTAAACAGTTAGAGGGTTAATAGCCGAAACATATCTGTCGTTGTTGTCGAGATCTTTAGAAAGGATAACATTTCGATAAAAACCCGAAGCCATCTCGGCCACTTTTGATGCGGTTTTATTGTTACACTCAAGATAGAGGGATGCGCCTTTTTTTGAAGAAAATTTGATGATTGAATGATATAGGGTCAAGGGATCGGAGTGAAAAAGTGCTATGCCTGGTTCATACTTTGTAACCTGCGGATTAAGTTCGGGCACTTCATCGGCTGTAATATAAGGTGGATTCGAAGAAATAATGTCCCATTTACCCTCTGACAATTCTATTGAACTTTCCGGATTCATCATATCGGCATTGAAGAAATGAACAGATGCCTGGTTTACCTCTGAATTTTCTTTTGCAACAGAAAGTGCTTTATCAGAAATATCTATACCATAACAATTCCATTGTGGCCTTTCTTTTTTTATGGAAACAGGAATACAGCCACTTCCTGTTCCGAGATCAAGAAAATGAATTGAATCCTGATCATTGCCTGCAGGATCGCCCAGTATCAGGTCAACCAGCATTTCAGTTTCAGAACGAGGGATCAATACATCTGGAGTGACTTTAATCGTAACAGTTCTGAATGCAGTAGAACCCGTGATATATTGCAACGGCTCAAAGGTACTGCGCCGTTTAACCATTGGCCTTATTAAATTCAGTTCATCAGATGATAAGGGCCTATCGAACTGCAGGTATAAATCGAGCCTCCTGATTCCAAGGATTTCGGCTAAAATCCATTCTATACTTAATCGGGGATCAGGAATTTTTTTTTCCCGAAAATAATCCGTTGTCCATTCAATCATCGACATAACCGTCCATACCTGCGTGGATTTTCTCATAAACCCCCCGGTATAAGCAGTGTCAGCTTTCGTTTTCAGAACTTTTTGTTTCCTTTTTTTCAACAATTTCCTGAAGTGAAAGGCCGTATCTTTTTGAGTAATCCATTACAAAATCAACTAAATCCGATTCAATATTTTTATCTTCCATTAATGAGCTGCCACGAAAACCCATGCGCCCACCCGACTTTTTCATTTCAATTCGATTCTGGCTGTTTTTGCATTCTACTACACAAGTCAGAGTTATGGTAGCATTAATTTGTTTTTCGTATTGTTCAAATACTGCAACATATACCTTCTCATTCCCTGATGTGTCATCATAATGATACAGGTATTTAGGTTCACGGTGTTCAAAAAGCTTTTCAGGGAATCGTCTTAGTGTATCTTTTGGTCCGTAGACCAGGTACTTTGTTAACGTGCTCATAATTATAACCCGGCTAAATAGAATTTTTTATTCGTTGGGTAAAAATTCAGCATGAATAAAAGCCAATTTGCAACAATAATCAAATCTGTTATGCAAAGAAAGATCTGAAGTTTATTTGAAAGATGTAATTTTATTTGCTTGTAATGCAATGGTAGAGAAGAATTTTGCGTTAACTTTAAAAACAAAAATAACAACTGATATTGATGACAAAATTTCGTAGCGTTTTAATTATTATACCTTTGTTCATTGCAGTATTGCTTTTTGAAGATTCAGATGCGCAAACATTGGAGCCGCCTGTACTTGAAATACCCAGAGATATTTCCACGCTAAGCGAAAAATATGGAACCGGTTTTGGTTTCAATTTTCTTATGAATAATTTCGGCTTTGGATTTGGTGGAGAGTTAAGGCAGGTTGTTGCACCCCAAACAGAACTGACCGCGTCCCTTCGATTAACAGCACTACGGGATGCAAGTGAACAGACTTTTACCGACTTTTTCTTTGGACAACAAATAATTCCGAATAAATATCAGCGAGCTTTCGGTTTCCCGCTGATGTTAGGTATCAGGCAGCGATTGTTCTCTGACGTGATGCAGGAAGATTATCGCTTATTCTTAAGTGCTTCTATAGGCCCTGCAGCTGCATTTTCATATCCATACTTTGATGATATTAATAATAACGGATTCAGGGAACAGTTTGCCAATTTCTTTGAGCCGGTTAATGATGTATTCACAGGATGGAGCGAAGGTGAATGGCACTGGGGTGGTGCCGGTGAATTTAAGATCGGACTTGATATCGGTTCAAATTTTGCGCGGTTAAACAGTGTAGAATTTGGATATTTCTTCTACTATTTCCCAAATGCTATCCAAATCATGATGCCGAATCAACCTGCTTTAAGGCAAAATGTTCGGCCTGGAGAGAGTCCTTTTCAGTTCGACGAAAATGGAGAGTTGATTCTTGAACCATTCTTCGATGCACAACGTTTTTTTGGCTCACCACAGATCACATTCTCCTTTGGATGGTTTTGGTAAGATCCTCAATGGCAGACATTCAATAAATTGGAGGGCTCACTTTTCTTTACATGAAGCTTTCAGCCTTCAGCTTTGAGTATGGAATCACAAAATATTCAGCTGATGGCTGATTGTATTTCTCACTGTGAAAAATAAAATTCCAGACATTCATTCAAACTGAACAGATCAGAAAGCAGAATATCGGGATCATCTTTTTCCAGGTCGCCCAGGGGATAGCTTCCTGTTGACACAGCCAATGAAACGGCCCCAAAATATTTTGCGCACCGAATATCATTGGGGGTATCACCAATTACTACATAATTTCCCGGTTCAGGTTTGTAACCAAATTTTTCCGAAAATTCTTTGTGTGCATCATACGGAATATGCTTCCGATCAGTATGCCTGCACCCGAATCCTCCAAAATCAAAGGTATTGTTGAATCCGGCAGCAATTACTTTCATATATGCCGTTTCCCGAAAATTACCGGTACATAAGCCTACTCTATAGCCCTTCTTTATCGCTTTGTGCACGGCTTCGGCTGCACCTTCAATGACCGAAACATGACCATTCGAGAAATAATTATCCATGTATTCAATGTACAACCGTTTTAATTCATCATAAAACAGATTAGACTGCGGGTAGGCGGAAGCAAGTTCCTCAAAAATATCTTTATCAGTACGCCCGGCAAATGAACTGTTTTCCATGTGGCTGAAAGAAATGTTCAGCTCATTAGCTATATCAGAGAACATTTGTTTAGTAAATGACTTTTTTACATGAAGAAGTGTGCCGTCAATATCAAATAACAGGATGGGTTTCATCGGTTTTACTTTATGGTAATAATATTTAGCGTTACATTATAGGAATGTAAATTTTACTAACAAAAAAACAAGATTATGAGTTTAATAGAAGATATTCATGCACGACAAATACTGGATTCAAGGGGAAATCCAACCGTAGAGGTAGACGTATCCCTTACAAATGGAATTGTAGGCCGTGCTGCTGTGCCATCCGGGGCATCGACCGGAGAACATGAAGCTGTTGAGCTTCGAGACAATGAAAGTGATTACTTTCTTGGAAAGAGTGTCAGGAAAGCCGTTGAGAATGTGAATGAAGCCATTGCCGACGAATTGGTTGGTTATCCGGTACATTTACAAACAGAGATCGATAACATCATGATTCAGCTTGATGGAACTGCCAATAAATCCAATCTTGGAGCAAACGCAATATTGGGTGTATCTATGGCTATAGCCAAAGCAGCTGCATTAAATGCAGGTTTACCATTATGGAGATATCTTGGTGGAGTTAATGCGAAGGTTTTGCCTTTACCAATGATGAATATCATTAATGGAGGCTCACACGCCGACAATAACGTTGATCCCCAGGAATTTATGATCATGCCATCTGGCGCCGAAACCTATAGCAAAGCCGTACAAATGGGCGCTGAAGTATTTCATCACCTGAAAAAAGTACTCTCATCAAAAGGATATGGAACCGCCGTTGGTGATGAAGGAGGTTTTGCACCTAACCTTAAATCAAATGAAGAAGCAATTGAGGTGATTCTTACTGCTATCGAAAAAGCAGGATATGTTCCGGGCGATGATATTCTGATTGCTCTCGATCCGGCCGCTTCAGAGTTCTACAACAAGGAAACCGGGCTGTATGAGTTCAAGTGGAGCGATGGGTCAAAGCGTTCTTCAGATGAAATGGTTGATTATTGGGCTCAATGGTGTGAAAATTATCCAATAATCTCTATTGAAGACGGCCTTGATGAAAACGACTGGGATGGATGGAAAACAATGACCACTGCTCTCGGAAGTAAAGTTCAGCTTGTGGGTGATGATTTGTTTGTGACCAATACCACACGGCTCGCTGATGGAATCAAGCAAGGAATCGGAAATTCAATTCTGATTAAGGTAAACCAGATTGGCTCACTTACCGAAACCCTTGACGCAATCGAAATGGCACACAAGAACGGCTACACCGCTGTTATCTCTCACCGCTCAGGCGAAACCGAGGATACAACCATTTCCGATATTGCTGTTGCTACTAATGCCGGACAAATCAAAACCGGTTCTATGAGCCGCACAGATCGTGTTGCCAAGTATAACCAGCTTCTCAGGATTGAAGAAGAACTGGGAGATAGCGCACTCTTTTTGGGCAGGGACGTTTTTGGCCTATAACCATAAGCAGGCTATTAATTACCGCAAAGAGCGCTGAGTAGGCAGAGTATTCTATAGAAGAATCCCTGGTTGTAGTAAATACAATCATTATTTAGTGATCACGCTCAATTTAAAATTGATTAGTCTAAAACCAATGGCTGTCGGTAAACCGGCAGCCATTTTTTTACTGTCTGCATTTCAGATTCAAATCTTTTGAAAAAATTTGGTGCAAATATTGCCTTAATATTAACCGGACTCATTATCGCGTTAGTTCTTGCCGAGATCTTTACCAGGGTAATGATCACTCAAAACAGACTGGTTACATGGATAGAAATGCATCCTGAAGGGTTTATGATGAATGCAAGGGAACTTGATGCCTTACATCTATGGAGAGATAGAAAAAATATATACAGACTGAATAATCTGGGATTAAGAGGTGATGACATCGAACAAAAAACAGACGAATACCGGGTTCTTCTGATTGGCGACTCGTTCACTTTTGGCCTGTATCTTGATGAGGATCATGCAATTTCTTCCTATCTGTCACAATTCGCAATTCAGAGTTATCATGGTAGTAACATACAATTCCTGAATGGCGGTATCGGCGGGGCCGGATTGGCTGACTGGCCAGGATGGCTTGAAGAAAAAGGCCTTCATCTAAAACCTGATGCTATCCTGCTATTTTTAAACACAGGCGATACTGATCGTGCAATTTCGAAAAATCTTTGGGTGCTTGATGAAACAAATTCAACACTGATAAAAAGCCAGCGCTGGAAACCTCGGAGTTTTTTTATTTATCTTGGAAGGCAATCATGGTATCGCTGGCTTCAGGAAAAATCACAGATCATGAATTTGATAGTCAGGCTTGCATGGGAGCATCTCTATTTTAAAGATCTTACTTACAATTTCAATCCTGAAAAGAGCCGTGTAGTGATACCTGATAGAGAAAATTTTTCGCCACAGTCTGGTTACTCCAAAAATCTGTCCTACAAATTAATTCAGAAAATGCAGGATTGGTGTAATATCAATCAATGCGAATTCATTTTATCCACTACCGGCTTTTTTGAAGAAAACCAAACAGAACCTCATACCCGTGTTTTATATCAATCATTGCTGGACGAAAATCTATCCTTCCCCTTCCATGATAATACAAACTGCATTTTACAAAAGTCGAACGATTCTATTACATCCCTGAGAATACAAGGTACAGATCATCCGGATGAAAAAGGTGCCCTTTATATAGCAGAATGCACCTGGAAATGGTTAGAGCCATATTTATTTGAAAATCTGATTAAAGAATGAGAATTCAATCCATTTCATTAAAAGGGTATCGTAACCATGTAAATACCCAAGTGGAATTTGCACCACATATCAATCTGATTACCGGGGCGAATGGATCAGGTAAAACAAATTTGATCGATGCTATCCATTACCTGTGCATGACAAGAAGTTTTGTTGCGGCAAGTGATCAGTATGTGGCACATCATGATCACAAATATTTCATGATCCATGGGCATTTTAAGGGCACAATACGTTCTGAATTTAAAGTGAGCTGCAGTTATTCAAGGGGAGAAGGGAAAAAGTTTTTTGTTAATGACAGCCCACTTGAAAGATTTTCCGATCTGATTGGAATGGTTCCCGTTGTTGTATTGAGTCCGCACGATCTTAAACTAACAAGCGAGGGCCCGGTTGAAAGACGTACATTCCTTGATAGTATGATAAGCCAGATTTCCTCTGTTTATCTGAGAAACCTGATCGATTACAGGAAGGTCAGAAGGCAGCGAAATACTCTCTTGCAGGAATTCAAAGGGCCTTTGGGTGCCTTACAAACCCACCTGGAACCCTGGAATGTTCAGCTGGCGCAAAAAGGTGCTGCTATCATTCAAAAACGGGCAGAGATACTTGAAAAATTTAAAGTTTATCTTGCACATCAATATCAAACTATAACGGGTTTGACTTTAAAGCCATCCCTGCAATATCAAACCATTTGCAGCAATTGTTCGGATTATGATGAAATCTATTCAGAGTATATACGATTGCTTAAAATAAATTATGAAAAAGAAGCTGAACGCGAACAAACGCTGATTGGCCCGCACCGGGATGAAGTTGTTTTTTTCCTGGATCAGATGGAATTAAGAAATTACGGCTCACAAGGGCAACACAGGCTTTTTTCAATGGCTTTGAAAATGGCCCAGTTATTTTATTATTCCGATCAGCTGGATGATCTCCCGATAATGCTGCTGGATGATGTTTTTGGTAATCTTGATCAGCAAAAAACAGATATTATCACAGAAACATTGAATAAACATTCCGGTCAAACGTTTATTACTTCGGCATCAGAGCGGCCATTTGAGAAAAAACTTTTTTCAGGGAATGGTGAAAACAGATGGTTTAAGTTATCCAATGGCAATATAGAACCAATATATTAAAATGGCATTTGCAAGGAACCCAAAGCCAATGAATGAACTGTTGAAGGAATTCATCAAAAAGATCCCACAAAAAACGGAACTTAAACGGGGTATGGTTTTGCATGCATGGCCTGATGTGGTTGGCGAAAAAATCAGTAATATTACCAAAGAACTGTATTTTGAAGGGCCACGGCTTATTGTAAAAGTGACCTCCGAAGCCTGGCGTTATGAATTGCATGCCAACAGATATTCTATAGCAAAAAAATTGAATAATTACGTTGAATCTGACGTAATAAAAGAAATAATTGTACGCACATGAACAAGAGTTCTAATTAGTTATCTTTCGGTTATGCAGTTTATCAATTTCATATCAGAACGATTAAAAAACTTTTTCTCCGGCGGCCCTTTACCACGGCCTGAAGAGGGGGATACGGAATCATTCCGCAATAAAGAAAAAATTACGGCTTTTGGTATCGCATTTTTTATTGCCTTATGCCTTTGGTTTATCGTAAATCTCAACAGGGATTTTAACGTTACGATCCAGGTACCTTTACTGCTTACCAATCTCTCTGAAGATTTGACACTTAGCAGTGATGTACCCGCAACAGCATCCGTCAGCCTTACAGGTGAAGGATGGAAGCTGATTTCAGTCTACAGCAATCCGCCAAGAGTATTGGTAAATGCAGAACTAAACCAGGTAAATCTTACTGATCATGTTCGAAACCAGGTGGGTGCATTCTCTGACCTGAATGTTGTTCGGGTAGAACCTTCACAGTTAACTATTGAGACTGAGAGAAAAGCTCAAAAACGTGTACCATTACAAAGCCTTGTAAATATTCGGGTAAGAGAGCAATTCGGTTTATTGCGCGATCCCATACTTATTCCAGACAGTGTAACTGTAACCGGTGCAGAAACCGTAATCCGAGACCTCACAGAATGGTATACTGAGGAAACCGAACTTCAGAATATCAGTGGAAATGTAGAAAGAACCATACGCGTTGCTCAGGCACCCGGTTTAATGATAGAACCGCAAACCGTTACATTAAATATTGAAGTCACAGAGTTTACTGAAGCTGAAATCAGGGTACCCATACGCACAAGAAACCTGCCGAATGACAGTGCTGTGAGCTTTAATCCATCTACCATTACTGTAAGATTTGATGTGCCCATCCACCAATTTTCGGAGGTTCAGGGTACCCGGCCATTTGCAGCATACGTCGATTATTCCGTAATTGAAGAGGACGAATCAGGAAGAGTAACTCCGGAAATTGAGATACTTGAAACAGATTATTTACTCAGACTGCGAAGTTTTCAGCCACAAAGGATTTCCTACTTCCGCATCGTAAATGAATAACTGAATATCACTTTCAATTAACCCTTCAAACTTTCTCTATACTTTCTACTCACTCATGATAAATGGTCCAATCACCTGATCCACATCCTTCGTGTCCGGATAAAACGTCAAAATTTTTAATAGCACCTCATCTACAAGAATATCAGGACACGATGCCCCTGAAGTTAGTGCAATTTGAAGACCCTGCTGCTCGTATGGAAGCCAGTTTTTTGTAACAAGTACCTCTTTTTTCCACTGGTTAAAATGTCGGATTTCAACAGGCGAATCAAACTCACCTGCATCTCTGATATGATATGTTGGGCAGTGATGCTCCAGAATTTCAACCAAATGCATTGTATTCGAAGAATTATATCCGCCCACTACTATTGCGAGATCAGGTTTGGCATCTGCAAGGGCGTATGTTGCCGACTGGTTTTCATTAGTTGCATAGCATAACGTATCTGACGTATCAGCAAAATGTTTTAGAACATTTTCTTCACCAAAGCGCTCTTTGGCTGCCTGTTTCAGGATGTCCATCACTTCCTGAGTTTCAGTTGCCAGCATGGTTGTCTGATTGATGACGCCAAAAAATTCAAGATCTTTGAGCGGATTAAATCCCGGAGTTGATTTATGGCCGAACCAGGTGTCGAAATCATCAAGAGGGCGTTTTTCCGTCAAGATGTCTGCAAGAATCCTGGCTTCATCCGGATTCAGTACAACAACAACCGGTGAATGATCCGCACTATGTGAGAATGTTGCCCGGGTTTCTTCATGTGTATGCTTGCCGTGTACAACCAGGCTGTAACCCTTGCGCCCCAGCTGGTTTCCGCGGTTCCATACTTTCTCCACAAACGGACAGGTTGTATTGTATTGATAAGGATCGATTCCAATCGCTCTCAATTTTTTTTCAATTTCAAGAGTGGTGCCAAATGCTGGAACAATGACAATATCATCGGGCTGCAGGGAATCTAACGGTATCCGTTCGGTTCCATCCGTTTCATAAAGAAATTTTACTCCGCGTTTCAGCAGATCCTCATTAACCGTGGGATTATGAATCATTTCACTGAGCAGATAAATATTTTTTCCTGCATTTTCCTCTATCGTCCGGTATGCAATGTCAATGGCATTTTCAACGCCATAACAGAATCCAAAGTGGCGGGGAATCAAGAAAGTAACCGGCCCAAAATCAAGTTTCGTCGGGATAAGGTCTTTTTTCCTGGGATCGGTGATTTTGAATGCCTCTTTTACATGGCGGATCACCGGTGAGTGGTACATCGAAGGAATATCAAAAGTTTTACGAGCCATATTAAATAACGAATATCGAACACCGAATG
>PWLN01000095.1 GCA_003559375.1 Balneolaceae bacterium
ACATTTGAAAAATGTCGCGCATCCTTCAGGGCATCTGAAGTCAAGCGAAGGCCATCAGCCCCGGCAATGAGTTCTTTAAGCCTTTTGCTTCCTCGTTCTATATCCTCATCAATGCGTGTTTCCAGGTCAACGCCATCTTTGATCTGTTGGTCAAGATCAATAATCTGTACATGATTTAGATTCAGATTGGCGATGATCTTCCACGATTTACTGGCACCAGGGGCAAGCTGAAGATCAGTGCTGATGAAATAAGCTCCTTTCTCTCCCTTAATCACTTCTTCCTGTACAACAGGCTGCTTGTTTCTGAATTGGTCGAGTTGTAATGATGACAGCAGAATGGTACAATTTTCCAAACCAGTTGACCAGACAACGTTTGCCTTGAGTGCTTCACTCGGCTCTGCCTTATCCACGATGATTGCACTTAATGCATAAATTCCCAAACCTGACTCTTTTACCAGCTCATTCTTTTTGTATGCATCAACCAGGTTGCTGGTTTGCGTTTGCATATCCGGCTCTACACCATAGGGCAGTATGTTTTGAATGCCGTCAAGCAGGGTTACCCTGTATTGAGCTCCGGAATGGCTTATCAGCTCCGATTTTCTAATAAAACCGAAAATATTACTTGTGTTCCACTGGTAACGATAGGTAAGCCCAAGATCATGATTGATCTCTTCAAACATGATCTTGTTACCATTAAAACTCTTGTAAATATTTCTTGTGAGATGGTACTTCCCTGTAAATCTCTCTGAAAAAGGTTCCCATACTTCTACTTTATCTTCCAAATGCACCTGAAGTATCGTCTTGCTTCCGGTATTATCAGCCGATTCGGTTATTTTATCGTCTGTGTAGTATGGAAAGAGTGAGTAGCTGTTATTTTTTCTCCCTGCCGTGAGGCCGCCATTACTCGAAATAAACATCCAGTGATTGGAGTCGCTGACGATGTTTATAAAAAACGGCCTCATTTTATCATGGTTTTCTATTTTAAACCATGATTCACCGTTAATGTGTGTTTTATTTATACCCAATGGTCAAAATTTTAAAAATTTGGCAGTTTCAATAAATATCCTGCAATTAAAATTGGATTAATCTACAAGCCGGTAAACTCTCACATAATCAATCACCATTTGTTGTGGGAATGGGGTTTGATCTATCGGGAAGCCTACAAAAGTTCCGCCAACTGCAACATTGAGAATCAAAAAGAATGGTTTGTCAAAAACCCATTCACCCGGCACATCCGACCGCTTTATCCTGTTATAAAGAAAATCATCTACAAAGAAATCAATTCTGTCTGGATACCACTCTATAGCATATAAGTAAAAATCATCATCAAACCGGCTGTTTGGAATAGCATGGTAAGCAGAAATTGCGTTGCCAGCAGAGTAACCGGGGCCATGTACGGACCCAATCGCTACATGCGGTTGTTGTCCGCGCATTTCCATGATATCTATTTCACCGCTTTGAGGCCAGCCATCGGTGCCGAAATTACTTCCCAGCATCCAGAATGCCGGCCAAATTCCGGGGCCATAAGGGTTTTTAATTCTTGCCTCAAAACGCCCATAAGCCTGTTCAAACAGGCCTTCTGTTTTTATTCTTGCTGATGTGAATGGCATTCCTCCGAAAGATTCTCTGAGTGCTGTAATAACCAGCTGGCCCTGGCCATTCAGGGAAACATTTTGGGGACGATTGGTATAATACTGAAGCTCTTCATTCCCCCATCCATTGTCTCCGGTTCCGATATCAAATGTCCAGTTGTTGCTATTGGGGAGCTGGCCGGCCGCGCCTTCAAATTCATCGCTCCACGTTAACTGCCAGTTATGTTCATCCAGTTTTTGAAAATCGTCAACACTGCAGCCGTTAAGTACGCCGAACAGCATGACAAATGAGATTATACTTATTTTGTACAGTAGTTTATTCGGTTTCATCTGATAAATTTTTTAATACTTTGGAAAATGGTAAAAACTGGTTAACCCGGCCCGAAACATGGTAATTACGGGCCGGTGTAAAGATTTTTATTCTTTGTAAAAGAATACGTTATCCACATATATAGTGAATGCACCTGTTGGCATGCCCGACAGTATAAGCTGAGCAATATTTTCCCGGGTTGTTAGCCCTTCGAAATCACTGAGCGGGATTTCAAGACGAACCCACTCGCTCTGGGCCAGATTATCGAAGACGATCTCATCTTCTGTATCATCACCGCCGTTAAAGGCACCATCTGGCCCGAAATCAACCAGTTTTACACGGAATACGTCGACATCCGGCGACCAAATATCGATATGGAAATGGGTCATTTCTGTGATGTTTATTTGATTGGCAACCGTCTCGATGCCAACAAAATCCAGTGATGAGTATTTTTTGGTTGGATTACCATTGATGGTGATTTCCTGGTATTCGGCTGCCGACCATTCAGTTCTCCAGGTATCTACAGGAACATTATCATAAGCTGTACTGAAGAGTGAAATTACATTGGCGGCATCCTGAACCGGTGCGGGAGCGGCTTCTGCCGGTTCATTCGGCGGTGTAGTGTCTTCATCTTCTCTGTAGAAGAACACATTGTCGATATAAATGGTGGTTGCGCCTGTTGGTGCTCCAACAAGAATCAACTGTGCGATATTCTGCCTGGTAGTCAATTCAGCGAAATCATCCAGAGGAATTTCCAGGCGTACCCACTCGCCCTGGGGCAATCCGGTAAAGTCTACCTGATCTTCGGTATCATCACCTCCATTGAACATTCCGTCGGGGCCAAAATCAACAAGTTTCACACCGAATGATGTAAAATCCGGCGACCATATATCCATATGGAAATGGGTCATCTCAGTGATGTTGATCTGGTTGGCAACCGTTTCGATTCCAACAAAATCGAGTGATGAGTATTTCTTCGTCGGATTACCCTGAATGGTTATTTCCTGATATTCCGCTGCCGACCATTCGGTTCGCCAGGTATCTACCGGTACGTCATTGTAAGCTTCACTGAAGAGTGAAATCACATTGGCCGCATTTTGAACCGGCGCCGGCGCAGCTGATGCTGGTTCAGCTCCAGGAGATGGTGTGTCGTCATCAGCACTGTAGAAGAAAATATTATCTGCAAAAAAGCCCGGAATATTACCATTGTCATCCACAAAAATGATTTGTGCAACTGCTGAGCGGCTGGTTAAGCCTGAAAAACTTGCCAAAGGAATATCCAGGGTAACCCACTGCCTGGATTGATCAGGTCTGATTGTTTGTGTGAATCTGCCGGTTACATCAGCCCCAAAGTCTACCATTTCAATAGAAAGCCTGGCATCACCTGAAAGGTCGGCAGGTATGAAAATATCTGTCCGAAGATGAGACATTGAGGTGGCATCAACAGTTGGAGACGTAAACTGAATACCAACAAAATTGAAGTTGGTATAGTACAGAAAGTCATCTCCGTCTATGGTAAAATCAGCAGACAGAGTCGTTTGAAATGGTTCCCAGAATCCGTTATAGAAATCAACCGGTACATTTTGGAAAGCATTACTGAATATGGAGATTACATCAGCAGGGTTTTGCGTAGGAGCTGGCGGTAGTTCGAATTGCCCAAGCGACTGAAGTCTGAGAGACCCGCTTGCTGTTTGATTTCCTACACGTGCTGTGATCTGTGTGTTGCCGGGACCGCCAACTGTTGAGATGTTTCCTGAGCCATCAACGGTGGCAACAGATGGATCGGATGAAACAAAATCAAAGTAAGCGGGTGCCGTATTTACTGTAAGATCTACTCCGGTTGGCAGATTAAATCTGGACGATACTCCGCTCAATGGCCTTGAAATACCGATAAATGATGTCTCACTAATATCCTCGCCATTTAAGATCAAAAATTCCGGGTGTGCAAGTGTACCCAAATCTTCATAGCGAACCTGATCTACCCAAAAAGTGTATCCTCTTCCGTCAATTGCGCCTGCTGAATAGAAGAACATACCCCTTGCATCTGTAAGTTTTTCAGGGTTTGGAATGGGTATGATTACTTTTCTCCAATTCGTGTTAAGATTTACACCAGAGAGGCTTGCCAGGTATTTATTTTCACCCAAATCATTTCCAATTCCCATCACTTCAACCGATACAGGCTGCGATGCTTTTGCCCAGAATGTTAAAGCAGTGTAGCCTGAGAGGTCACGCGGCGCCGTAGTAAAAAACGATCCTCCGGCATATGCTCCTCGGGGATCACCTACATCAGGCACTTCAAATCTCATCGAGGCAGTTGAGCTGGTACCATAGGTTACTTCTTCGTCAACCTGAAATGCATCAGGAACTGAACCTCCAAAAGCGGCATACTCCAGCCCTGCGCTAAATGTATTGATAAATACATCAGGGTTGGTAGAATTGGAGGCTGGCTGAAGCCCATCAACGGATCGGCTGCAACTTGCAATAAAAACCAAAATTGCTGCCTTTAATACGATGAGCCAGGTAATGTTAAAAAATGTTGTCTTCATATTGCTTACTCCGGATGTCAAATATTTATCTGGATATACGTTCTGAACTCCCACTCTCTGCCATTATCAAAACCTATGGCTCGCGGGTTGGGCACAAATTCTCCTGACGGGTCCCATGACATGGTTGGTGCATATCTTGGGGAGAATTCATTTAATGCTCTCCAGGTCGCTCGTACACCAATGCGGGTTTGTGGCTGCATAAACCAATCGGGTTTCCCCAAACTCATGGAAAAATCTCCCATAAGCTGCAATGGAAATGTGAGGTTGAAGTCGCGATGATAGTCGTAAGGGCCCCAGTCATTCACACGAACAAACGAATTGAGCATGTAATTTTTGTAAATTACCCTCAGGTCGGTGCCAAAGCGGTTTACTGTTCGTAGATCACTGCCGTTTGCCTGTGCCGGACCACCATAAAGAACGGCGATCATTCCAAGGTCACAATTCGGCTTGGATACAATTCGGGCGTGTATTTCCCATAGATCTTTGGCAGGGGGAGCACCCGGAAATGCAAAGGTAGAACGGCCATCGGGCAAAATACCAATAGCAGCATCCATCGTGGTAGGATGGTGCCGGTAAACGAAACCTGCACTTATAGCAAAGCCTGCATCTTCGGCATAGTCATTATCCCAAGCGTACATCCAGGTTCCTGGCGTTGGATCGTATGTAAACAAAATCTCGGCAGCAACGGTTTCTCTGTTTGAACGTACAGCAAAAGGATCATCCAGAATATTTCTTGGACGGCCGGGTGCTGCAACATCTGCAGGAATAGGCCCTTCAATAGGCTGCTGCCACATGAAGTTTGGTGCAATCTGCACATTCCCAACCAGATAAGTGAAACCAGATAGTACATTATACTGATTACTGCTGCCGCTGTCTTTTAATCTCCAGCCGGTAAATGTGATCGTTTGATCTGCACCGCCGCGTGCTACAAGCCCCATTACAGAAGATTGGCCATACCAGTTAATTCTCTCACCCTGATAAGCAATCTTGAGCTTGCCACCCCAGTTATCTTCGGGTTTAATCTCATCACGAAAAACCTGCCCTGTTCCGTCAACTGTTTCGCGATAAACCTGGAATTCCCGCCCATTAAGTGGCTGACCCGACCATAGGCCACCAAGGTCTACATCAAATCTTCCGAATGAACGGTTAAGATGCAGGCTCAAACGCCTTGTTCTGGGTTGAGGAATAGCGAAAGAACTTTCAGTATCGCCCAGCGTATCCAGGTCTTCATGAAACATACCGGTGATTTCATACTGGCCAACATTACGTTGGTATTTAAGCAAAATAGCCGGATTGGCGCCCCACCATAACTGGGGACCAAAAGCCATTTTAAGCCCGGTTAGCTCTCTTTTAAATTCGGCTTCAACGCCGAAAGGAGCTATACCATTATAGATATCTATGTTTGGCCCATAGTTAGCTTCGGGATACAGGTTAAAAAAATCGCCTTCATAAGCCCAGTGGTAGCGGCCTGTACGATAGAACCCTTCAAGATTAAAGTATCTATGATCCCAATGGTAACTTGCACTGTAAACCTGAAATCTGTTGAGCGATTCTACTGTAGTATTTCCCTGCGGGCCGCTCAATGTGACGGGACGTCCTCTGTTTTCATAGAAAATTTCATCAATCGGGTTTTGAGCTACATTACCAAGTACATTGAATTCAACATTCGCCCTTACACTGTTCGATGGTGTTGCCTCGATGCCAAAGTAGAAAGATTGCATGTGGTCGAATCCTTGCTGGTCGGGGAATTGCCGCACATCAGGATTTGCATCTTCAGGTGTAGTTATGAGAGCGCCTCCGGTGCTAAATGTTTGAAACATTGTTGAAAATCTGCTCAGCCTGATTGTGCGCAGCCGCTCTACTTCAAGTGCAGCTTTATCACCCCTTGCCTGCAGCATGGCTGCAGTAATCGATATATCATCGAAATGCCTCTCAAGGTCCGCTAAATTAACTCCCGAAGCATAAGGGTCAAATTTATGAGCTTCCATAATTACATAGTAGGCTGCACGCGGATATAATTCATAAAAGCCTTCAGAATTGGTTGGCCCTTTGGCTGTGATTCCAAACCATTCTTCGTTCATGTTGTTTTCACCTTCAACATAGTCCCACGCGTAACCACCATTAGCCCAGGACGCTTCTGTATTGTGAACATCCAGGTCAACCGTTTGGCCGTATTTCCACCAGCCATCACTAAACTGGAAAGTAAAACCGCCAATGGAGTTGCCTGCACGGCCCAAACCGGCAGCATGTGAATAAATATCTTTCCAGTTGAGGCGCTTATAATGAGCCTGCATTCTTTGATCTTCCTCATTGGTTCGGGCATTAAATGCATCCGAACCAAATTCTGTAAGCAAAACCGGTTTGCCATATTCTTCCGCAACCCGGTCAAAGAGATCTGTGAACGTTTCACCTCTGTATACGTTCGTACCAAAAATATCAACATCTGGAGCCAGCTCTACAATCAAATCCAAAAACAATAAATCGCCATTACAGAGAGCAACCGGGACTGCATCACTTATCGCTTTCATGGTCAGAGCAGCCTCATTGAAAAGTTCATACATCGCACGTGCCCTGATTGTCGATTCTCTGTCAACTACCGGGATATCTTCAGTTTCAGCACCACCCCAAAAAAGGCCATAGTTATTTTCATTTCCCAGCAGGTAGAGAAGCAAGCCTCTTGTACCATCGAACTCCCGAACCAGTTCGGATACTTCTCTCAACAAGAGTTCTTTAACCCGGGGATCAGAGTATTCGGTGTTGGCCATCCACACACCATTTAGGTCAACACCATATCTTCCGAATGAATGATTCAGCATGGTAAATATGCCAAAATTATCATAGATATACTCAATCCATTCTCTCGGGATACCGGTATAAACCCTGATCGCATTCACACCCATATTTTGAAGCAAGCCCATTTCATAATCAAGAGCCTGCCTGATGAAGGCCGGGGATTCGTCCCAAACGTTGTACATGTAATTGGTACCGATTGGGAAATAATCCCAGTTCATACCATTAATCATAAGTGGCTCGTCATTCACAAGAAGACGCCACCCATCTTCGCGTTCCTGCAGTTCAATTCGATCTGCCTGAGCCATTGCAGAGGCAGAAATCATCAGCATCAGGCACAACAGTGCCAGAAAAGTATATATTCGGATCATATATGCTTGTTTTATGAGGCTTTTACATATTAAATAGTCAGTAAGGCCCTGTACGTACTCATCTCAGCACTACGGACCTATTTATACGATTTTATTTCACTAAATCAGCGTCCGTTGGCGCCCCAATACTTAGTTGCTGAACTCCATGAAGCAGGATGCTGATGAGGGTTTATGAAACCGCTTCCTGAATTTTAATGATTTGGTAATATATACGCAAATATTTTTCTGTTATTTGAGTATATTTTTTCAAAAAAACTGAAAATTTTTTTCCTTCCATTCATAGTCTCTTAATCCAACTGCTTTATGAGTGCCTAACAAATACTTGTAAGACGTTTATATTAATCTATATATCAGTTTAGAAATTTCTGGCAAAAATTCTGTCTGGCATAACGATAGATGTGCAAACTTTTTGCAAAGTTATTTCAGTATCAAGACTCAAACAGCTGTACATAGTTTTGCTTACAGTATACCCACCAATGATTAGGAAGTATTTTTACTCAAGAGAATTGGAGGTATAAATACCGGAGAATGACTTGCTTTAATCTTACTCGGCCTTGATGATGAAGCTTTGGTTTCTATTTGTTGGAAATAACTATAACCTCGCCAACTCAGCTTCAGCCGCAATAAAACCGAATGCAGCCCAATGGCCTGCATCATAGATGCTTCTCCATATTTCAATCGCCCTCTCCTGTCTGCCATTGATATAATGCCAGTTTCCAAGGCCATATCCAAGGGTGGCATTCGTAAGTGCGCCATCCTCTGTTTCCATCAAATGCTCAGGCTCAAAGAGGCCTTTAAAAACAAGGATGAGGCTCAGGTAGGCATCATTTTCCAGAAGTTCGATGTCAGGATTTACGTCTGCTATCAGTCTTCCGGCTTCTTCATCTTTTCCAGCCCGCCGTAGGGTCATATAATACCAGTAGAGTGTGGCAATTCGCATATCATCTGTTAATTCCAGCTCAAGTGCATTGCGATAGGCATCTGCTGCCCTGTCAAATTCACCTTTCAGGTACCAGGCAAGCCCTTTATGATACCACACATTCGATTTCAGAGTACTCGTTGGGATTCCGGCCTCATTCGGAAGTCCGTCAGGCTCTATCTGATCGGGAATATTACGCATCAGGTTTTCGGCGCTTTCAAAATCCTGAATAGCCAGTTCAAACTGCCTGAGTGTAATGTACCTGTGACCACGATGCCGGTACATTCTCGGATCTTCAGGATGCTTAAAAACACCTTCAGTAAAAATATTGAGCGCTTCACGATAGCTCCCCAGATAGGCTGTACGACGCCCCAGCCAGATAATATATTCAGGATTTTCAGGATCGATTCGGTAATCCACCACTGCCCTGAGCAGGTTGGAATTAAATTCATCAAAGTCGGCCGGATTCACATCGGGTGTTTTGAGGGTATCACCCAGCAATGAAATAGCCTGAGCGCCAGACGGCAATACCGGCAGATCGTACCTTTGCCGGCATGAAATAGCCATAATCACAATTACTGCAGTCATTAGCAGGGTTTTAGGAAAAAATTTCAATGTTGTCATATTGTATTGTTTCATCTATTTCAAAATATTACTCTCAACTCCAGTTCACGATCGTTACGTAATATCGTAACAAGGTATTCGTCACCTGATTCAACTGTATTCATAAAGTCCATATAATCATATATATCACCGATAGATCTCTCCCCCATTTTAATCACAACGTCTCCATCCTGCATCCCTGCTCTATCACCGGAATTGCCGCTGCGCACAGATTCAATCCGAAGGCCTGTCCCTGTGTAGAGATAATCGGGAACCACTCCAAGCCCTATACCATCCCGACGCATAGCTGCCGGACGCGGATCGGTCGATTCACGAAACTCGATCTCATCTGGCGTGTAACGGTCTGCCATCTTTATAGTCTCTTTTACATGCGCAAGTACCCATTTCATCCCTGGAAAATTTATCTTATCAGCGGTATCTGTAGAACGGTGATAATCATCGTGGGATCCTGTATGGTAATGCAGGACAGGAATTCCCACTTCATAAAAAGCAGCGTGATCACTGCTGCCCATACCACCCGGGATTCGTGTTATGGATAAAGAATCGGCAGTTATTTCATCGAGTATATCATCCCAGATATTTGCTGTACCTGTGCCATATATTTCGAGTTTTCCATTATCAAGCCTGCCAATCATATCCAGATTAATCATGGCAAGTACAGAGTCTGAAGGATGTTCAAAATTTCCGACAAAATAGCGTGAGCCCAAAAGCCCCAGCTCTTCACCGGAAAATGCTGCAAAAACAATCGTATTCCGAGCCGGATTTTCAGCAATTTGTTTTGCAAGCCATAATAACCCGGCCGTACCGGATGCATTGTCATCAGCCGAATTATGTATATCTGATACATTGCCTGATTCAAGTGAAATCAACCCGCCCCATCCCTGGCCATCAAAATGTGCACCCACTATGATATAACGGTCAGGGTATTCCGAGCCGGGAACTGCACCTATCACATTCCTGGAGATATGCCCGTCCACTCCCATAAGTTGAGGAATAGGACCGTTCAATTCAAAGAGCTGTATATACCTCATCCTGTCAACCATTGGCAGAAGGCCATATTGAAGAAACCGGTCGGAAATATAGTTTGCCGCATCAGCCTCGTTTATTGTTCCTGCCAGGCGGCCTGCTCTCTCATCAGCAGCCAGCCATTCCAGATGCCCCCGCAGATATTGTTCAGTGGTCAGATCACTTTCTTGTGAATGACATCCGGCTATATTTACCGAAGCAAAAATAAATATTAAACAATTATATACAAGTTTCGTCTTGTGATGCATTATCTGGTAATGATGAACGGTTCAGTTATTATGGAGATTTTTGTTGAACTATTTTTCTTGAAGCATACGGTTTTCCTGCATATTTTTAAACCACAAACCAATATAAAGGTTGGGGGTGTCCCGCAGGTACTGCCGGGACTGAGATCATACCCTGTGAACCTGAACCGGGTCATACCGGCGTAGGGAAACCGATCTTACAAACGGTTTATGAAATTCCGTTTGATTTGCCCCCTCTTTCAATCGCATTTAACATTGCAGGAGGCAACATGTTTAAACAATTCACTCTTCTTTTAACAATTACCCTGTCGATACCGGGGTTTTTTTCGCCAGCAAACGCACAAAACATAGAAGGCCGGGTTATTCACGCTGAAACGGGTCAGCCACTTGAAGGAGCTACCATTCTTGAGACAGGAACCTCAAATGGCACTTCCGCGGGTGAAGACGGTGTATTTTCACTGACACTGATTTCGGACAGTAATGAGATCACGGTCAGTTTTGTAGGATACAGGCCAGTAAGACAAATGATCACAGATGCTGAAATCTTTCTTGAAATTCGTCTTGAGGAGCAGGTGTTTCAGGCAGGTGAAGTATTTGTGAGCGCACTTCGTGCTGACGATACCACACCTATGGCTTTTACCAATATCAGCCGTGATGCAATCGAATCACGAAATTTCGGCCAGGATATTCCCTTTTTGATTCAGACCACACCTTCAGTCGTATCCACTTCGGATGCAGGTACTGGAATCGGCTACACGGGTATCCGTGTGAGGGGAGTAGATCCCGGCAGAATAAATGTAACCATTAACGGCATTCCTTTAAATGATGCAGAGTCTCACGGGGTTTTCTGGGTTAATATGCCCGACCTGGCATCATCCACCCAGAACATTCAAATACAGCGTGGTGTTGGAACATCCACACATGGTGCCGGGGCTTTTGGAGCAACCATGAATCTGCAAACCGCACTCATGAACCCTGACGCTTATGGTGTAATTAACACCGGTTTTGGTTCCTACGGCACCCGAAAGGCTAATGTGCAGATTGGTTCTGGCATCCTGGATAACGGCTGGCAAGTTGAGGGGCGTTTGTCAAAAATTGATTCCGATGGTTACATAGACCGCGCAAAATCTGATCTTCGTTCTTTCTACCTCTCTGCAGCTCGCCACGGAAGCCGCAGCCTTCTGAAAGCCGATGTTTTCTCAGGCCAGGAAGTTACTTACCAGGCCTGGAATGGGGTTCCGGAACCGATTTTAAAAAATAATTCCGATCAGCTGGAAAACTACATCGCACAACTCTGGCTTGGAAGTGAAGATGCTGCTCACTGGCGCCAGAACATCGGAAACCGGCGTTTTAATGAATTCACCTACGAAAACCAGGTAGATAACTATCAGCAAGATCATTATCAGCTTCACTACTCTTACAACCTGCGGCCTAACTGGATTGCCAACGCTTCACTTCATTATACCTATGGACGCGGTTATTTTGAGCAGTTTCGGCGTAATGACCGTCTGAGCACCTATAACATAAGCCCTGTGGTGATTGGTGAAGAAACCATAAGCCGTTCTGACCTTGTACGACGCCGCTGGCTCGACAATCATTTCTATGGCGGGGTTTTCACAACAGAAATCAACCGTCAAGATCAATGGAGTTTTACATTAGGCGGAGGGTACAATGAATACGATGGCGACCATTTCGGTGAAGTGATCTGGGCACGATTTGCAGGAGACAGCGTCCTGGGCGATCGTTATTACGATAACAATGGATTTAAAACCGACTTCAATATTTTCGGGAAGATGAACTATTATCTTGGCCCATCGCTGAATGCCTATATTGACCTCCAGTATCGAACTGTAATGTACAGATTTCTTGGTCTGAGAATTGATGGTGAAACAGGGGCGATCAGCGATCTGACACAGCGCGACCGGATTCATTTCTTTAATCCAAAAACCGGCGTGGTATATCGTTTTGCAGACGGCCACAGGGCTTTTGCTTCGGTTAGTGTAGGCGGAAAAGAACCCACGCGGCGTGATTATGTAGAATCCACTGAAGACAGCCGCCCTGATCCCGAAAGGCTTTATGATTTTGAGCTTGGATATAACGGCATATTTGGCAGATTTGGTTTGGGCGTGAATCTCTATTATATGCTCTATCGTGATCAGCTCATCAATACCGGAGAGGTAAACGATGTGGGCAATATTGTTCGGGAAAACGTACCCGACAGTTACAGGACGGGTGTTGAATTTGAGGCCAGTGCCAGGCTCCTTCCCGAATTGCACTGGAGCGGAAATCTGACCCTCAGCCGAAATATCATCCGGGAATATATTCGCTTTTTGGATGACTTTGACCAGGGTGGGCAGCAATCCGAAACCTATCAAAATGTTGAGATATCGTTTTCCCCATCTGTAATCGGCAACTCAATACTGGCATACCGCACAGGTCCGCTGCAAGCTGAATGGGTTTCGCAGTACGTTTCCCGGCAATATCTTGATAACACAGCGAATACCAAACGCTCCATTGACTCATACTGGATAAACAATCTCAGATTTAGTTATAGTCTTGAGAGATTTCCATATATGAGAACTGTGGTTGTCTCACTTCTGGTCAATAATGTACTGGATACAAAATATGTCTCTAACGGCTACTCATTTGGATGGATTTCAGGAGGGGAAGAACAATTCTTCAACTACTATTATCCACAAGCTGGCAGGAATATATTGGTAAATGTAAGGTTAGGGTTTTAGAATAATGAACAGGCCATATAATGCGATTACTCTGATAAGGTTTAAGTGAAACAGAATCGCGCAACTCTGTCCATGATCAGGAATACATGGGCAGAGATATGTGGGAAACTAAAATGGCAAAATCAATTGAGTTTCTCGCTCCTCACAGGTGTAAAATTCAATGTTTTCATTTACATTAGGCACAACATTTCAACAAATCTCAATAATTATCTGAGTAACCATGTGTGGAATAGCTGGATTCATTAATAACAATGGTAGTAATGCGGATACCATTTTGCTTGAGCAGATGCTTGCAAAATTGTTCCATCGCGGACCTGATCATCAAAAATCATGGGCATTGAACAATATTGCGATGGGGTATACAAGATTAAAGATAATGGATCTAACTGAACGTGGTAATCAGCCATTTATCAGCGAAGATCAGAAAGGAGTCTTATTCTACAATGGTGAAATATATAATTTCAGGGAATTACGGTCAGATCTTGAAAAAAAAGGGATACAATTTAAAAGCAGGAGTGATACTGAAGTTGTCTTGAATTCATTGAAAATTTATGGCCCGGAAAAAGCTATCCGGTTTTTTAACGGAATGTTTGCTTTTGCATATTATGATCTTGTTAAGAAAGAATTGTGGATTGGAAGAGATCGTGCCGGTATTAAACCCATCTATTGGATTAAAAGTAACGGGATTACCGCATTTGCTTCTGAAATAAAGGCCTTGTTTGGGCACCCGAATATACCGTGCCGGCCCGACCTTCATGCGGTTACAAGTTTTATAATGGATCAACGGCTTAATCGCATAACACCATTCGAAGGCGTTCAAGAAGTAAGGCCGGGTTCACTTGTTAAATTTAGTGCTGAAAAAATTGAAGAGATCATTTACTTCGATTTTTTACGTGATCTTGATATTGACAGAATAGTTAATGGTTCAGATGTTGATGATGAAACCTGGCTAAAACAGCTGGATTCAATTTTTTCGAAGAGTGTTGAGTCTCATATGCAAAGTGATGCACCACTTGCCTTTATGACAAGCGGAGGTGTGGATTCCAGCTTGATAACAGCCATTGCGAAAGATTACAAACCAAATAATATTCAGGCATATGTTGCTGATGTAAAAGGGGAAGAAGAAAATGAGGTAGAAAGGGCAAAATTTGCCTGTGAACATATAGGCGTAAACCTGAAAACGGTCTCAATAGATTTAGCAGATTATGTTCGATTATGGCCGAAATCGATTTATCATTTTGATGAACCATTATTTTTCCGACAGGGAGTTTTACATATGGCTGTCGCTGAAAGGGTAAAAAAAGATGGCTATAAGGTTTTATTATGTGGTGAAGGTGCTGATGAGGTTTTTGGTGGTTATCAATGGCAAGAAATGCCATACCGGGCCTGGTTATTGAGAGATAAGCGAAAAAAATATATTAAATATCTAACTCCTTTTCGACACCTCTTAAAAAAATTCGTTTATGCTGATTCGCTATTTATGTATGATCATTTTTTAGCTAACCCGTTGTTTGACCCATTCAAATCAGCATTCATAAACAAAAGGCATATCACAGCAATAGGCGGCGGAATAACCGATATCAGACAAAAAGAATTGTTCCAAAAACTATCAGAGAAATTATCAAATGCAGATAGTGCTTTTATTACACAATCTTTTACTGATTTTGAATTGCATTTGGGCACATCACTTAAAATGAATGATAAAATGAATATGGCTCATTCTATTGAAAGCAGAGTGCCATTTTTGGATAACAGGATAATCGATTTTGGCTTTCATTTACCGGTAAAATTGAAGCTTGATAAAACAGTTTCAAAATCGATTTTAAAAAAAACTGCCTCTAAAAAGCTGCCAAAATCATTAGTCTATCAAAAGAAAATTGGTTTCCATGTCAGTAATCGGATGTCAGAATATTCAACTGATTTACTAAATGGCGGGATAACTGAACACTGGTTTAAATGGAGGGCAGATGTTAAGAATAGCATCCTTGAACTAATCCAATCCAACCAACATCTGAAATATCATCTGATGAGTACTGAACTATGGGCCAGAATCTATTTTGATAATGAAAGCCCTGATCAGTTGTCTGAAATGTTATTTAAATGATGGAAAACATAGTACTTACAACCGTTTTTTATTTCACTTTTTTAAACAGACCGTTCAGGACGTTATCATATTTAAAATAATCTTTACCCTGAAATAGCATCAGTTATTCAGCAATCTGTATGTTGACTGGCACCTTAACATCCGCCCAGTGCAGCACAAGATTACCGCTGTTTTCAGTCACATTCTCAAAATAAAACATCATCTGTTCAACGTGGAAAGACTGTTCAGGTTGAACGGTTACACGTAAAACATCTTCTGATGCATCGTACTGAGTGCCCCAGGAAAGTTTGTTATTGATGATAATTGTCCATTCATTTCGGCCAGGGATAGTATACAATGAATAGGTACCCTCTGCCAGTGATTCGCCTTCGATGAGTACATCTCCCGAAAATACGATAGCAGTTGATTCATTTGCACCGGTTCTCCAGACCTCCCCGAACGGCACAAGTTCTCCAAAAATGGCTCTGTCACGTACTGCAGGCCTGCCGTATGTAAGATATACTTGAGTAAGGCCAATGGTTTGTGCTACGGATGCATTTGGGCTTGCCCAAACCCGGTCGGTTGTGCGCTGCTGTGCGTTGGCATCAAAAACAAATACGATTATAGCGATGAAAATTGTGAGAACTAAAATTTTATCCATGCTTTTACCTGTTAGTTAGTGTTTTTTTAAATGAAAAGTTAAAATATTTACGGATTTGTGGTATTACAAAGATTCCTGCAATAAATGAGGAAAGTCTCGTTTAAACTTCGCAAGCTTTGGAGCAATAACTACTGAACAGTATCCTGCATTCGGGTTGTTGTTGAAATAATTTTGATGGTAATCTTCTGCCTTGCTGTAGTTGGTAAGTGGTGTAACTTCTGTAACGATTGTATCAGGCCAAAGCCCTGAATCGTTGGTTTTTCGGAGCGACTGAAGCGCAATATCTCTTTGTTCTTCAGTCAGATAAAAGATTGCAGATCGATATTGAGTCCCAACATCGGCTCCCTGCCGGTTCAGTGTTGTCGGGTCGTGAGTATGCCAAAACACTTCAAGCAGCAGTTCGTATGAAATCAATTCCGGATTAAAGGTTACTTTCGCCACCTCAGCATGGCCCGTTCGGCCTGTAATAACCTGCTGGTAAGTCGGATTTATCACATGGCCGCCTGCATAGCCCGATTCCACGGCAACAACTCCGTTCACGCGCTGATATATGGCCTCAACACACCAGAAACAACCGGCTCCGAACACCGCAACTTCATATTCGTTATCAGTATCGTTCATTTGAGTGAAGAATGAAAGGATTAAAATTAATAATGTTAGTGCGTTCATGATTACAGTATTTTCAGAATAACGAATACGCAACGCAATCTAAAAAAAAAACGTGCCTGTTTCAGTGTATTATTTTTCTTCCGGAACAGAACAGCTCAGCTCAATCCTGAAGTTATTACGGTCAAGCCAATTGAGGGATGGACGCAAGTCTATTGTCTATTGTCTATTTGTCAAACATCGGGAAAATTCGCAGTGAAAGCAGACAGGCCAAAGCAGTTGACAGAACAGCGATCATTAAAATTGTGTGCATTGTGAATGATGAATCCAGCATCCAGCCAACAAGAAATGGACTCAGGGCAGTGCTTAATACAATGACTGTGGCAAAAAGGCTTTGCACTGTACCAATCCTGTTTGAACCATAAAGTTCTGCCCACAACGCAGCTTTCATTGTACTGCCCAACCCCATGGTTACCCCTGTCAAACCCATATAAACCAAAGGAGCCCAATTACCAGCGCCATAATATGCAACCAGAAAACCCGAAACCATCGGGATCAAATAAAATGGAAATATCGACCGTGCCGAAAATCGGTCAATTACAGGCCCGGTTGCGAGGCCTGATATTATTCTTGCAATCGCGAATGCCACAAATGCTGAAGCGATCAGAGCAACGGCCCATCCCAGGGATTCGGCTGCCGCTACCTGATACAAAAACAACCCTGTAACCCAGAATGGAGGCATTATTATGGCAGGAATAAGATATAATGTGCGTGAGTCTGAGAATATCTCCCTGTAATTTTCCTTAGCCGATTTTACATGAGCAGATTTATTTTCCAGCTCAGATAAACCATGATTATCCCGGCGTGCAAGGTACCAGATTAAAGGAATGAAGATCACTGCAATGATTGCAGCGATAAATGCCCATGTTGTTCTCCAGTGGAAAATAACCAGCATCCCGGCAATAATTGCGGGAAGAATTGCCTCACCAAGCGGGTAACCAAGCGAAGAGATACTGAGTGCTTTACCCCTGTTGCCATCATAGTATCGTGCCATGGTTGCTGCAGCGGTATGGCTGCTCAATCCCTGCCCGGATAACCTCAACAAAATCAGGCTTATAAAAAGAATTGAGATATGCCATGAAACGGCCATTAAAACACTGGCAAACAATAGCCCGGCAGCAACATATAAGCTATATTGACGCAGAGGGATACGGTCGAACCACTGTCCCAGCCATGGCAAAGCTATGGCACTGGATAGTGTAGCTGCGGAATAAAGAGTTCCAAATGCAGCATTACTCAATTCAAATGCGATCAGAAAAAAAGGGACAAAGAGGGATATTAAAAAAGTTTGCCCAAAACTTGAGAAGAAGGTAAAAGATAGTGCAAATGAAAGAAGCCTTCTTTCCATCAGTGCAAATGTGATATACGTCATGAAATTGTTCGAAAAGCGGGAATAAAGTTACTCGAAAAAGATACCCATTTTTCATCTCTCTTCGTTCCTTTACAACTTAAATTGTACCTGATTTTTGCAAAAACGCTTCCATTTAATCTGGATCTTCACCTAAAATAACAGCCACAGAATTATTAAAATCAAAAACAGCCAAACGGCAATTTTAATGGATACAGGTTGTTTTGGAAAATCATAACCACAAACCGGACACACATCATGGTAGCTGTCAACTTCCATTGCACATCCGGGACACTCAATTTTTTTTGACATAATGTTGAATAATTAATTTGCCTTAAATAATATCATTCTTAGAGTTAATTATTTTTAAAACGTATTGAATTTCGGTATCTATTGGCATGTGATCAGACAAATTTTAGTTAACCATTACTTTTACTGATTATTTGTGCATCTTTTTATAATTCAAGTCTGATCACTTTCGATTTCTATGGCAAAATTTCTCAATCAACTACTGACTATAATCGTACTTTCAGGAGTATTATATGGATGCAGTGTCACAGATGAGGAAGAACCTGTTGAATATAACCTGAACGGCCCTATTGAATTCATGATAAGAGGTGAAATTCATGATGATATTTACCTTGAACATTTTGAAACAAGAGCAGAATGGAAAAAAACTGAGTTTAATGAATCGATTGCAAGGTTTTTTGCTTCCTCGCGCGATACCATCAATCAGAGTGATATATGGAAGAGATATATGCTCACAATTACCAGAAATAATGACTGGCCTACAAGTGGTAATATTGGTGTGATATCACTTTCTGAACTTCAAAACCGGGAAACGAGCCAATTCTTTATTTCACTGGAGTCGATCTACAGAGAGGTATTGCTCGATGAAGATGAAGATTATTTTCTATACCTGGATCACCGGTTTACGGCTACAGGTGGCAATGTATCAATTATCAGCTTTGCAGATCAAAAATTAATGGCTGAATTTGAAATTACATTCCGGCTCGATGAAAAGAGACATCGCGATCCCTTGCGTACAAGGCATGAAGGGCCTGTGAATAACGCTTTGACTATATTGGGTCTTTTTGAGCTGGATTTACAACAAAACCTTGTTCAGCAGCTTTCATCCTGGTAGAAAATCCTATAGCTGGCATATCATTGAAATTCACCGATTCTTCATTCTATTCTTATATATTAAATTAAGTACTAACGAAAGGGTTGAACGGAGGTCTCCATGATTGCTCACGAACGTACTTCTAACCAGGATAGATTACAAAAATCCAGAAATGTAATAGCTGCCATCTCAAGTATAATTCCGGGTTTGGGCCATATCTACAAAGGGCATATCAAAAAAGGTATCGCCATTTTGATCATTAGTCCACTCTTCATATGGACAGGACTGATACTTGGATTTGCAACTGCCGGCCTTGGCCTATTTGCCCCGATAGTTTATCTGGCATGGGTTATCTGGCACGCTTACACAATCGAAGACCTGAGAAATCATCCGATTGGCATTATTTAGGCCATAAAGGTAAAGATGTTATTACAGGGAGGGGTTTGTATACTATAAGACGCTTTCCTTTAGAAAGTGGGTGGAAAGCTGATGTGTTATATTTAAAGCATACAAGTATCACGATCTTATGCTGGTTTATTTGTATTTTACAGTCAGCAGTATAATTTGCATGTGAACTGTAGCATATTTATTGAAATTTGACGTTGAAAAAGCCTTTAGATGCCAGAATTTATGTTTGAATTGATACACCATTCTGCCCGATCTATAATGTCCCGTTGTTCCGTTTTTTAGAATTTTTATGTAAAGCATATATCTGCTGATACTCCATGTCTTAATCTTAATTGAATCAACTTTTCTATGTCATCACGACTGATCAAATTATTTTTATTTGTAGCAATTCCACTGGTATTATTGACCATTTCATCAAGCTGGATTTTTGAATGGCTTTGGTTGAAAGAAATCGGTTATTCAAGAATTTTTTGGGTTTTGCGAAGCACCCAGATCATTTTGATTGCCGCAGCATTTCTTGTGGCTGCTGTCTATTTTACTATTAATTTCCGTTACCTGGCCGGACAATTGAAATTTGCCAATCTGCAGGGTTCACCTCTACAGGGTATGGAAATCAACATGTCAACCAATTTCATCAATAAACGCATTAAGCTTATCTTTACGCTTGGTGCATTGGTTATCGCCCTCTTATTTGCGCTAAGCTTCTTCATCCGCTGGGATGAATCACTCCGATTTATAAGCAGTGTTCAATTCGGTGAAACCGATCCGGTCTTTGGCCATGATATAGGATTTTATATGTTCCAACTACCATTTTGGAATATTGTACAAGGGTCCCTGGTATCCATAGCTTTTATGACAATAGCAATCCTCGTACTCGCTTATATATTTACCGGTTTATTAACCATCAGATCGGCAACAGACTATTATGCAAGCCCTGCTGTGTTGAACCATCTCAGTATTAACATTGGGATTTGGCTGGCACTGCTTGGATGGGGTTTTTATCTCGACAGGTACCAGCTTTTATTTAAGACTGACGGGCTTTTTCATGGCGCCGGATATACTGACATTGTGATTCAACTCCCGGCTATCTGGTTGTTGTTCATTCTGACAATGCTGCTTTCACTGATCTTTTTCCTTGGTCGCTGGGTAAACCTTAAAAAATTTGTTCCGCCCCTGGCGATTTTAACCGTTGTTGTGCTGCTTTTCGGACGCGCACTGATCCCCGCACTTGTTCAGCAATTTAATGTTGACCCTAATGAATTGAGGCTTGAAACTCCCTACCTCGAAAAAAATATTGAAATGACCCGGCTCGCCTATAATCTTCACAACATCAGGGAAGTGGATTATATGGCTGATGATACCCTTACTATAGCTGATATTCAAAATAATCAGGATGCAATTGACAATATCCGGTTGTGGGATCCGCGGCTATTAATCGGCACATACAAGCAACTGCAGGAAATACGTGCTTATTATGAATTTTACTCCGTTGACAATGACAGGTATACCGTAGACGGTGATGTTACACAATTATTGATATCGGCACGTGAAATAGCTCGCAGGCTGCCAAGCCGCTCTGATACGTGGGTGAACCGCCATCTTGTTTACACACATGGGCATGGTATTGTGATGAGTCCGGTAACAGAAACAAACCGGCAGGGCGAACCCAGAATGATTGTTCGAAATATTCCACCAATCAGTGATAGTCCAGATTTATGGGTCGATAATCCTGCAATATATTTCGGTGAAAACAGCCGCGGCTATTACATTGTAAATACACTACAGGAAGAACTCCATTATCCAGATGGTGATGAAAATGTCTATATCCATTACGACGGACAGGGCGGTATTCAGTTTAGTAATTTTTTCCGAAAACTGCTTTTCGCCTGGGAAATGCGTGATATCAATATCCTTTTGTCGGATTATATTACCAATGATAGCCGCCTGCAGGTTTGGAGAAGTGTTCAGGAGCGAATCAGTAAAATTACCCCATTTTTGAAACTTGACAGAGATCCGTATATCGTGCTTAATAATGGCAAACTTTACTGGATCCAAGATGCATACACAACTTCTTCCTATTTCCCTTATTCGCAAAGCTATCGCGGGCAATTCAATTATATCCGTAATTCGGTAAAAATAGTTGTAGACGCTTATGAAGGCACTGTTGATTATTATGTAGTAGACGAGAACGACCCGGTTTTAGAGGTCTACAGAAATCTTTTCCCAGAAATGTTCAAATCTTTGGATGAAGTGCCTGGCGGGCTTGAACGTCACTTCAGGTATCCTCAGGATATTTTTGAGGTACAGATAGAAATATTCGCCAGATATCATATGACCAGGCCAAACACATTTTACAACCAGGAAGACCTGTGGACAAGGCCATTTGAACAATATGCAGGACGCCAGGTACTCATGGAACCCTATTACGTGCTGGCCCGACTGCCTGATTATGATGAGCTTGAATTCATGCTCATAAGCCCGTTAACACCTGAAAACCGGGATAATATGATCGCCTGGATGGCAGCCAAGTCCGATCCTGAAAGTTATGGTGAACTGGTTGTTTACAGGCTTCCCAAGGAACGCCTGATTTACGGCCCTGCACAGATCGAGGCGCGTATAGACCAGGATCCCGAAATCTCGCGACAAATTGCACTTTGGGATCAGCGTGGATCGAGAGTAATACGAGGGAACCTTATGGTGATACCTATCGAAAACTCTTTCCTTTACGTAGAACCTTTGTTTTTGCTTGCGGATAATGTGGAAATACCACAACTGCATCGTGTGATTGTTGCAATGGGAGACTATATCTCAATGCAGCCTTCCATCAATGATGCCATCTTTGATATATTTGAACGTGAAGCCGGAGTTGCGCGTCCGCTGGCTGCCGTCCCAGCTTTGATTGATGACACACTACCGCTTCCCGGTATTGATGCTCAGGCTACTGACCTTTCTGCTCAGCAATTACGTGAAATCCGGTCAATGTGGCGTGAGCTGCTCACTGCTCTTGAGGAAGGAAACTGGACAAGGTATGGAGAACTTCTCACGGAACTGGATAGTAAAATTAATAGCCAGTGAGGCGTATATCGAATATCGAAATTTATAGGGCAGAAAATCTAAAAACTAAAATTTTACTGTCAGCTTTAGCAAACGGATTGAAATACTCATTGGAGTAAACCCCAAATGGGGAATGCGGGACGTGTACGCTTAGGGATGTCACAAACGGGACACTTGCGCCATTTCGCGGTGAGTGGCACAAGTCCCGTAGGGATAAACGGTCAACTATGTTGAAACTTCGTCGACCGGGATACGCTTGCGCCATCCAGGAGTTGATCTAATTTCCAGTATTCAGCATCCCGTATCCGGCATACCCTAAATTCTGGGTTCCCAGCCCGGTTCGTAATCACGGCGCCACATGCTCATCGCTTCCGAATCACCGATAATTCTGCCCGTTTGCGGATTTATGTTTAGTGAGCGGCCTACATACTGAGCGATATTGCCAAGATGGAGGGCTATAACACTTGTCTGAGCCTGGTTAATCGGTGAATTCAACTTTTCACCCTGACGGATAGCCATAGCAAAATTATGCGCATGAAAATCGGTAAGGGCGCCTCCGCCAACCGTATCAAGCGGATCAACCTGTTGGCCCCTGGTCCTTCGTTTGATCTCTTCGTTATCAAGGTTATAGGCTATATATCCACCGCGGTCGATAAACATGGTTCCTTCTGTACCATAAATCACTGAACCGCGTCCCTTACCATCCAGAAACCCGAAACCATTACAGCTTCGGCCTTCCCAGTTTATTGTTTTTCCTTCCGGGAAATCAAAATTTACATTTTGTACATCGTAAAATTCCCAGTCATCATTGTAGTGATAGCGCCCACCATTGGAAGCAATTCTATGCGGCATATCTACCCCAAGCGCCCACCGGCAGATATCGTATTCATGAGTACCATTATTCAATAATTCACCTGTTCCCCATTTCCAGAACCAGTGCCAGTTATAATGGATGATATTGTCGCGGTAAGGTGTTCTTGGTGCCGGGCCCTGCCACAATTCATAGTCAAGCCAATCGGGTATCGCTGCTATTCTACCGTTACCGATAGGCCCCCTTGCATTCGCATAGAAACATTTTGCATAATAAACATCACCGATCAAGCCATTGCGTATTTCTCTGACTGCTTCAATAGATTCGGGAGATGAACGCTGCTGATTCCCCATCTGTACATATTTTCCATAGCGTTGTTGTGCACGAACAACCAGTTAGGCTTCACCCGGATTATGGCTGGCTGGTTTTTCAACATAAACATGCTTGCCTGCCTGCAAAGCCATAATTGTAGCCGGTGTATGCCAATGATCGGGTGCACCAATAACAAGTGCATCAATATCGGGGTCTTCAAGAGCTTTTCTGAAATCAGTGCCAACTTCGGGGCGCCGTTCCTGGATATCAGCAACACGGTCAGCAAGACCGTCAAGAGGACGATAGTCTACATCAAAAATTGATTTGACTTCCGTGCTGTTAACTCTGGCAAAAGTTGCCGCGAGTTCTCCGGCCCGGCCCCTGCCGCCCATTATGGCTACAACAACTTTTTCATTTGGTGAATTAGCTCCCCGTACAAATGTAAATGGCCCGGAAAGGCCAACGGCTGCGGTTGTCAGTGCTGATGTTTTGATAAACGTTCTTCGATCCATAGTTCCGATATTGTTTGATTTAAAATTGAAATCCTTAAGTGATGCAGGTGTATCAAAATAACATATTGAAATGAAAATTTTAATACAATTCGCAATGAGTGAGACAAACACCCAATCTGAGAATGCGGTGCAAATTCTCAGGCCAAAGGGTTGTACTAACAGAGCTTGGGATATTCGCAGCAAGTAAAACAACGTTGCTACAATCGTGACAGGTCACAGGCCCGCAATAAACCATTCGTCAATTTAATAATGATTTTATAAGAAATTTTAATTTTATTAAGATATATATAAGTTATCAGAAGGAAATAACTTATATGAAAGAAAAGCATCATACTCTTATATATAGCTACACCTTTTAATGAAATGACCATCTAATCCAGTAATTCAATATTATGAGTATTTCCGTACCTCGTGAACGCTGCTATTATTATGAATGCAGTAGTGGTAAATTCCGTCTTACCCTTTTTTTGCCCCCTGCAACCCTTAAGAATCTTATCAAGGATAAAAAAGTTAAGGAGCAGGTTCTCATTGATTTTCCTGATGGAGCAGACCTGGATTGTACGGAGCCGGATTTCAATGATTTTCAGAAGGAGTACGGCTATCGCCATCCATTCAATGCTGATGATCTGCAGAATACTTTTTATGCCATTTTTTCGTCAACGCAGGGATGGAATTCCTACAGAGGAACCGGTTTAATCCATGCTGATGAGCTCGAAGCAAAAATCCCGGATATACAGGATGCTGTTAAAATGTCCCCTTTAGAAACTGAAGAGAAAATAGATTCCCCTGCAAATTTTGAAGATCGATACAGAAACCGCTTAAAGGTTGTTGCAGCAAAAATCAGGAATGAGAAAGATCTCAGAGAACTTATCGTTCAGGGAATTGACAGGCGCAGGCCAATTCATAAGCAAAAATTCAAGTCTATTAAAATGAGTTCCGGGAAAAAACCTAATGAGGTTTTTTCACTCCTTCAAAACAAAAAACAATAAACTTAGTAAACCAACTTGCATGATTACACCAGACGGAAATCTTCACATCTATATGGTAAATGTGGGACAGGGTGATACCACCGTGATCATCACGCCTAAAGGGAATGTTATTGTAGCGGATGCTATGAGGCCTTCAAAATTAGTTAAACTGCTAAGGGATCTGGGTTTGAAAAGCAAGGAACCCATCTCACAGGTTGTCATTACACACCCGCACAATGATCATTTTAGTGGTGCTACCCGTCTTGTAAATGAATTTGCAATCCAGCAGGCTACAGTAGCCCCTTTTTGGCATACATTTGGAATGGGCTCCCCCAGTTACCAGAGCCTGATCGGCCGTTTCTTTGAAGAAGACACCAACGTTACTTTTTTATCCGGATACTCAAGATGGTACCCCGATGGTGCAATGACTGAAAGAGAAAATCAAAATCAAAGCGAAGTGGATACGGATGCACCTTTCATTGAAATGCTTGGTCCTACTAATGGCCTGATAAGAATGCTTGAAGATGCGAATGTTTTTAATACAAACCATTTGTCGATTATGCTGAGAGTGCGATGGCGAAATTTCAGAATGATTATAACCGGTGACGCTCAAATGGAAAACTGGGCGTTTTTTGACCAGGAACGTATGCTTGAAGACAAGTGCCAGGTTTTGCGTGCCTCACATCACGGCAGCTCTAACGGAACACAGTGGGAACGGCTCTCAAGACTTAATCCAACCCATGTCATCGTCTCTTCAGAGCCTGGCATGGGGCACAGGTTACCCGACCTCACGAGCTCTGCAGTATTCCTCCGTTATGATAACAGCAATAGCAGGATGGTCGTCATCACGGCCGACAGTGGTACCATACACCTGCAGGTAGAGCCAAACGGAAGAAGAACCATGCGCTGTTTCCATGATTCACCTGCCGCAATGATTGACTTATCCTCACCACATCCATTAACCCCGCAAAAAAATCCCACTGATTGGGGTGAATTGCTCAATCTGCGTATTGGAGAGATGGGGTAAAACATGGGATACTGGATGCGGGATGCGGGATGCGGGACACTGAGATTTGGGATGGCGCATTAGACTTCCGAAGTCTTACGGAGCATCGAAAGGAACCTTCATCGGTTAACATATTGAAGATTTTAAAAAATTTGAAAGACTTCGGAAGTCTTTTTGGTCTTATGCGTAATTTGGGATAAAAAAATCAAATGGCAGAAATAACCGACCTTAAAAAAATCCCTGAGTACCAGGAAAAATCAATTATCAGCAGGATACTTTTAAAAAATTCAGGTGGTAATGTTACTTGTTTCGCTTTTGGTGAAGGAGAAAGCCTGAGTGAACATACAACCCCGTATGACGCTTTTATCCTGATTCTGGAGGGAAACGCAGAAATAAAAATTGCGGATGAAATTTTCCACCTTAAGGAGTACGAAACAATCATCCTCCCGGCAAATATACCTCATGCAGTAAAAGCAATAAGCAATTTCAAGATGATACTGGCGATGATTAAATCGAAATCACAGTAATCAATATTCTGACTTTGAGTTTTTTAGTTAACGTGAGTTCGAGATAAGAACTCACATTAAGTTGTTAAATGAGATATTTTTCCGGACAAGTAACCAGTTCTCCTGTCTTGGTTGCCTGCTCTGCTAATAATGTCCAAATTGAGGCATGATATCCTTCATTCGTCAGTTTTTCCGGTGCAGCTCCTTTTCTGATGAAATTGACAAATCCTTCCAGGTAAAGAAGTGTATCGTCAAGTGCATAATCGGGTGTGATGTATTTGCCGCCAAGCCGTAATGGCGCGTCCGGAATCCATGTGGCACCGCCAATCGGTATTACTTCATTTTCTCCTCCAAGAATTTGTTTAATCAAATCCTCCAGTCCGGGCGGATCAGCCGGAAACTCTTCAAACTGCATATTAGATTCGAGTTCCATAGTACCATCATTACCAAGAATCTGAACCTGTAACCCATTGTGTTTGTTACTGGTAATACAGTCGTAGGTTAAATGAATATCACCGGGATATTTGAATACCATCGCAAAGTTATCATAAACTTCTCTGCCGTCGGTGAAGAAATTGATGCTTCCGCTCCCCATAACGGATAAAGGCCGGTTTCCAAGCACCCAGTTTGCCACCTGAAAATGATGGGATCCAAGTTCTGTAATCATACCAGCCGAATATTCATCATAAAACCGCCAGTTTCGCTGCCGGTCGAGAGGGGTACCGCGGCCCCCTGTATCAGTGTAAAATACCCAGTCTGTATTTCGGTGCCACCATGCCCTGATCATCGTAACAGGGCCGATATCTCCACGATGAATCCTTTCCAGTGCGTCGAGGTAAACCGGATTAAACAATCTCTGATGGCCAATCAGCATGATTTTACCGCTTTCTTTCCAAGCATCATACATCGCTTTTACATCATCGAGGGTACGTGCCATAGATTTTTCACAAAAAACATGAAGTCCCGCATTAAGACAATTGATTGTCTGATGTGCATGCTCATGTAGCGGTGACGCGATTACAACAGCATCGAGTTCAACTTTTTCAATCATCTCACGATAATCGAAAAATGCGTCTGCGTTGCCTCCGGTCTGTTCAATCGCCCGCTGGTAATGCGGCTCATAGGTATCACAAACAGCGGCTATTTCGATATTCATTGTGTTTTCAAGCTCCTGCAGATTATATATGAGCCCTCTTCCTCTTGAACCCACACCAATAACACCTATCCTGACCCTGTCTGAAGCATTTTTGCCTACCGGAGCTGGATTGTTAAAAACATTAAACCATGGCATGGTTGTTGCCATAACGGATGAACCGGCAAGTGCTGCCGTCATCTCTAAAAATTTTCTGCGATCGATATACATTGTTTTCTTATTCTTTTAGGTATTTATTTTATCGTACAATTTTAACCGGGTCTTACCAGATTCATAATTTATTTTGATGACTTCAAGGTCATCATACTGGTCAAGAACTTCAAAAATTTTCTCATCACTCATTACTAAAAAAGCAGTTGATAGCATCTCTGCCAGAACTGGTGAAGGTGCCATAACGCTAACTGAAATACATTGTTCAACGGGTATACCTGTAAACGGATCTATCACATGCATATGATTTTTCAATGTACCATGATCCGTCAGAAAAAAATTACTGGATGTGGATACCGATCCATCATTGATTTCAAATCGGTATACGGATTTGCCCGGTTTCAGGTAATCATTTATTCCTATCTTCCATGGGCCGCCGGCAGGATGTTCCCCTTTTGCAAGAACGGAACTCTCACCAAAACTGATAAAAGCGCATTTCACTTTCAGGTTAACCAGTATCTCATTGATTTTCTCAAGGGCATATCCTTTACCAAACCCCCCAAGATCAACTTCCAGGTTAGCACTATTGTACCTGATGGATTTACCTGCTTCACTCAGTTCTATTTGTTGCATGCCGAGTGAACACCTGAGATTATCCCAATTATCATTTGGCACACTGACGTTTTGATTATTTTTCCAGTATTCCATAAGCGGCCGAAGCGTAATATCAAAGGCGCCTGAGGTAATTTCATTCCCAAACAGGCATGCTTTCATGATGTCGTACAATTCATCATCCAACATGCAATCCTGGTGAAATGCGGCCCTATTCATTTCAGAGATATCGCTCTCGCGCCGGAATCTGCTTAGTTTCCCTTCAATCCTTGATATTTCACGCTTAATAAGCAGAAAAACCCTGTCTCCCTCATCATAATCCAGTCCGGGCAAAATCGCATTAAAACGTGTGCCCATTGCAAAAAACTTATTGTGGTAAATCTTCTTCATCACTGAATTATAGAACTTTCAGACTAAACTTTCAGGCACTTTATGTTAAATGTTTTCAAATGGCTTAAGAAATGTTTGAGTATTTGCTGACCTGTAGATTGTTTCCGTCACAGCAAGTGATTTTAAAGCTTCCTCACCTGAAACTTCAGGATCTTCACCACTAAATAACGCACTAACAATATTCGAATATTGCCTTGTATGTAAATTGGCCTCTAAACCGGCAAGCGGATCTGCAGCTCCGGTTCCGCCTGATGTATTCCTGACATCTGATGAATTTATCTTACCATTAATATTTATTTTGAAATGACTGTCTGTTAGAATTACAGTTCCTTTTGTTCCATTTATTTCAATCAGCCGAGGCTGAGCTGGCATGATAGACGTGGAAGCTTCAAATACTCCCAAAGCTCCATTTTTAAATTTCAATATTGCAACGGCATTATCTTCGGCTTCTATATCCGGGTGTGTGAGTGTTCCTTTGAAAGCACATAGTTCACTTATATCACCCATCATCCAAAGCAACAAGTCGATAGTGTGAATTGCCTGGTTAATAACCGCACCGCCCCCATCCATGGCATAAGTTCCTCTCCATCCTGAATCGTGATAATATGCATGGTCTCGAAACCATTTTACAGCAGCGCGTACCATTATTGGTTCACCAATTGAACCATTGGTAATAGCTGTTTTCATTTTAACAGCTCCATCCAGAAACCGGTTTTGATAGATAACTGCCAGTTTCACTCCATTTTGTAAACAGGCATCAATCAGCTCCCTTCCTCGTTTTGTAGTAATTTCAAGCGGCTTTTCCACAATTACATGCTTGCCTGCTTCAGCCGCTTGCTTCCCGTAATCGAGGTGGGTGCCACTGGGTGTACAAATAACTACGCCATCCAGCGGCTTATGTGAAAGCAGTTTTTTGTAAGAGGCCCAAACCGGAACCTGAAACGATTCGGAAAATCTGTTTCGGTTAGCTTCACTTCTGCTGCAGGCTGCTGCCAGTTCTGCATTTTCCAGCGACTGAATCGCTTTTGCATGAGTGGCAGCGATGTTGCCCAAGCCTGCAATGCCAAACCTCAATTTTTTACGATCGGTCATCTGGCATAAATACGGTACATCCTGTCGATTTCATCAACGGAAGGGCTTTCCCCCGGTACTACCCAAAACCTGTATCGAAAGATTAATGGTGCACCTTCCGATTGCTGGGCCGGAAAAAATTCACCAAAACGGCCATATTTTCTTTCCGACATTTCCGTATTTCTGCCAGGGTTATTCGGATGGCTCATATAAACAACCGTGTAGGTGTTCCCTTCAATCTCAAATTGCATCGCATTCCAGGGCAGGCCAATTCTGTCTTCTTCACCCAGCTCTTCATCCTGAGGTATATGCTCCCAGTCGGCCGGACGAATAAAGCGTGTACTTTCAGGGTTATCCGCTACGTATTGTGCCGCCCTGAATTGTACTCCCGCATGCTGAAGGTCACCACCCAGGCGAATGAGCCCCGCAATAGCGTACATTTCAGATGTGAAATCAATAAGGTAGCTGCCATCGGTATGAAGATGTGCTCTCAGGTCACGATGCTCTTCAAACCAGATTTCATCATCCGGAGCGGTCCAGTTAATCATAGCCTTGTGGCCGCCGAATACCGGTCCTGAAAATTCAGTAATAATTTCTGCATGTTGCTGGCGCTCACCATTCCGGTTATGCCAAAAATCGAGTACACGGTCTCCTATGGCTACCTGATTATATCCAAAAAAGATCCCCCTGTGATGGGAAAAAAGTCCGCCAGGCCCCTTGGTAATAAATTGACCGGTAATAGGGCTGAAAACATGATGAAAAGCTTTCATGGTTTCATCAATATTGTCACGGTCGTAAACAGGATGTTCATACTGAATGATCGGGCTGCCCTCAAATTCAAGCACAATAGATTGATCTCCGGTTCGCTGCCACGTATAATCCGTTTCGGAGCACTCCATATCGGGCCGGATGGTATATTCAACTGTTTCACCTGCTGACTGATTGGCCAGCCACCATACTCTCACCATGTACAACGAAATGCGTTCACTCTGAGCCGGAATGATCTCACCGCCTGCTTCAAGGCATAACGTGCCGGTTATATCAATTCCAAGGTCGACGTGCGCAAGGGTTTGCTCAAGGTCCAGACTGCCTGCCCTGTATTCAAATGTTTCATATTCCGGCCCTGCACAGTTTGTTATGATAAAAAAAACAAGAACTATGGCTGCTAATTTCCTCATGTTTCAACTATTTATTCTTTAAATTTTTAATGACTAAATGGTGATACCGTTACACCCGGCGGATAGGCAAAATCATTCCATAACCGGTTCAGCTGATCTACATCCGGCTCTCCATCGTAAGTAATATAACGATATTTGACAATGTATGGCGAACCCGGTTCAATCACCATCTCTCCAAGCTGAGTGGGCGCATAATTGAAAAATGGTTCGTCAGGATGTATCCTTACGGTTTGAGGATGACGGAAATTTTCAGGATGGCTCATGATGGTTACCCCGGCCAGTTTGCCGTCACTGTGGCCGCCGATTTGCGTCCATCTCACACGCGTGCCATGGCCATCTCTTCCAAGGCCTTCTGATGTAAGAAATGTACAGTTTTCGGGATCGTCCCAGTCGATGTGGCCCCGAAATCCCACCCCACCATATCGATACTCCGGTAGTATAAGCGGAGCCGATGAATTTGTGGATTGAGTTACGGTCAAATCAAAAATGTGAATATCCGATGGCGAGCTGAATACCCTTACCTGCCACTCTTCATTTAAAGCTGTAACTGCAGGAGTTATAGACAAATCAGTGAAATAATGCATACTCCTGAAGCCTGCAAAGATCGGGCCTGCCCACGATTCTTCAAGCCCTTCAACGTGATCTACCCTGCCTGAATTCTGATGAATATTCCAGAAGTCGGGAGTACGCCCCTGGAATTCGGTATTTGTCCATGCCGACCATATTCCGGAATGGTGAGGATGTTGATAAACGTTAAGATGATTTGTGAGAATTGTACCGGATGGAGTATATACCGGATGGATGTAACCGCCTCTGCGATATCTGTCGTCAAGCTCTGCAGGCGGGTTATTGTACCCATGGAAATAATTAAGAACATCTCGATCATCGTTTTTTATCGTGATAGTATTATCATCACTACGGTGATATACTTTTGCAGCTTCATCTGATTTTTCCCCATCAAAATGATAGGTTAATACCGAACCTGCCCGCAAATCCTCTACAATGAGCCAACCCCGGTTATGCCGGTCAACCTGCAGGAGTGCTTCAGCCCCATCACCATCCCTTACAATGTAAACACCTTCTTCAACATGATAAGGAAAATAAAAAGAGGTTACGGTATGCTGACGGTCAAAAGGCCCTGCCTGTATTTCAATTTTATACTGCAGTTCGGTTGTCTCTGCTTGCAAGCCAACAAGCAGACTGGTAATAAAAAACAATGTTGTAAATATTTTCATGCGAGCGTAATTCATTTTGATTGATTAGTTAAAGGTAGACAAAAGAAGTATGCTGATATGACTCTTAAATTTCAACACTTTTATGATGCACTATATCATTACTCATTACTGATTAAACCTTCACATTTGCTTGTAATTCTATAATTTTTGGCTCCTTCTGTTTCTGGTTATTCATTTCAATGAAGAGTTGCTCGAAAGCGAGTTTCCCAAGATCAAAGTTTGGCTGATCAATACATATAAAAGGTGTTTCCAGATAACTGTTAAATTCACTTCCGCCAAAAGATAATATGGTTACTTTTTTTGTATCAATTCCATAATCGGTCAAATAATTAAGGATCCCAAGCCCTACCGGATAGGTCACAGCAAAAACGGCATCAGGCATCCCTGAGTTTTCCATTATAGATTTAAACCCATGATATCCATCCATTTCACTAAAACCACCCTCAAAAATTGAGGAATTTTGAACATTGAGCCCGTTTTCGGTCATGGCATCCAGAAAGCCTCTTTTTCTTTCACGGCCTATTTGTGTTGAACTATAACCTGCAATATGAGCTATGTTTTTAAATTTATTATCTATCAAGTGCTGAACACCCGTTTTTGCACTTCCATAATCATCTACTTTGATGTAACTGAAACCTGCATTCTGAAAACCTCTGTCAAAAAAAACAAGGTTGATTCCCATGTCTTTAACTATTTTGAAGGAATCCGGACTTTTGGTTTGCTCGGTTACAGATACCACTAAACCATCTACTCTGGAGTTTACCATTGATTCAATATTCTCCCGCTCCAATTTCTCTTTTTCATGCGATACACCGAGAATGACCTTATACCCGCTTTCCTCTGCAGCTTCGTATATACCCTCAATTGCATTGGCAAAAAAGGTATGAGCAATTTTGGGAACAATAACCCCGATTGTCAGAGTTTTCTTCGAGGCAAGGGATCTGGCCTGCAGGTTTGGGTGATAACCCATCTCTTTAGCCAACTCCTTTACTTTTTTCCGTGTTTTAATCGAGATATCCTTGTGATTCCGAAGCGCTTTCGAAACACTTACCTTTGTAATGTTCAGCCGCTTTGCAATATCCTCGAGCCGCACGTTTTTCATGCAAACGTTCTCACTGTTTGGTTACTTGACCCGACATAAAACTAAACAGGCCGAAATTTAAAATGCTTTATGCGGCCACTTTATTTATGCACCTTTTTTTAGCTACACAAGGCCTTCAGGCCTTTTGGCGTGTGGTTTGAGACTGGTAAGGCCTTCTATTTTAACCGGCCGTCCAAGCCTGGCACTCTTTCGCGCTGCCACACCGGTTAATACCGACATAACACCATCTCGTGTACCGGCGGACTGATGTAGCGGGTCTGGCATATCCGGATCTTTAAACAGTTTGTCCATCAATATTGGGTCGCCTCCCCAGTGGCCTCCGGAGGTGAATGGTACCCTGATAATTTCGGGGTCTTTACCGAGTGGCTGGTAAACCCACTCCTGGTGTTCTCGCGATGATGGCCATCCTCCTTCGCGCCCTTCAATACGTCCCTTAGTACCGTTAAAAGCTATCCAGTACCCTGAGTGGTCCGTATCTGATGTAAGTGAATAATTTACGAATGCATTGTTGGCATACTTAATGAGTGCAGAGTGTTTATCATGAGAATCAATATTATGGCGAAATACGCAGTTATCCCGGATGTATCCATCATAGTGTTCATTATCGGCATACATTCTCCTCAGGTGTTCATTTGCGTTTATATCCCAATGATAGCTGCACTTGTCGGAATGTGGACATCTGCGGCAATTTGTTGAGCGAAATGGACCGTTAGAGCCAAATATTTCAAGGGCATCATGAGCATATACTTCAACCGGGTCAGAGTCCAGAAACCAGTTCAGCATATCAAAATGGTGAGTATTTTTGTGCACCCATAGCGTTCCACCGCGCTGGCTTTCGCCATGCCATCGCTGCATATAAGCCACTTGGTGGCCATGATGAATATTCCAGTGAAAATCGACGCTTCTGATATCACCAATGGCCCCATCCATCAATAACTCTTTAATTCTTGCGCGATGAGGCGGATACCGATAATTGAATGTTACATACACGTTGTTCGGATACTTTTTATCCGCATCAATAATCATCTGGCATTTTTCTTCGTCGATGGTTAGCGGTTTTTCGCAGACTACATCAACTCCATGCTCAAGCCCCATGATCACACAACTGTGATGTTCCCAATCCCAAGTTGTTACAACAAGACGGTCAGGGCTGGTTTTTTCAAGCATTTCGTCTAACCGGGTAAATATGGGGCAACCTGCACCAACGAACTCACTTGCATATTCCAACCTGCCAGGATTTGTATCACAAATACCAACAATTTCAACATGATCGGCATAGTGCCGAACCAGATCCCTGCCATACATTGCAACGCCCCGTACACCCATACCTACGACAGCGACACGCATTTTATCGTTTCTATTTTTTTTACCGGATTTCGCATTAGTTTTGGAAAAAACGGGGCCGGTAAGCAGTGAACCACCAAGGGCTGCACCTGCGGTTCCAATAAACTGTTTTCTGGTAAAAGTGTTATTTTCAGGCATGATTATGGCAGATTAAGTACAGGCTTTAGTGAAGTGTATCAGGCCGGTCACAGATGGTTATAAGTTACCGGTTACTTCAATGTATATGATTACGATTAAAAAGACAACAAATTTATTAGTTTCACAATCGCAAGTCGAAATTTTTCTGAGGAGTTACCCAATTTTTTTCATAGAAATCTAAATCAACACTTTGATTTAGTTGATTGAATTTTAGATCGTCATAGCGGTGAATCCGCCGTCCACAGTTATGATGGCGCCTGTAACAAAAGAAGATGCTCGCTCGGAAGCCAGCCAGATAACCGCTCCTGCCAATTCATCCGACTCACCGTATCGGTTCATTGGAGTATGGCCAAAAATGGCTTTTCTTCGTTCTTCAGTTAAAATTTCCCGGTTTTGTTCAGCGGGAAAAAAACCTGGCATTATAGCGTTTACACGAATATTATGTGGCGCCCATTCCCTCGCTAAAAAACGTGTCATATTGTTCATCCCCGCTTTTGATATGCTGTATGCCATTACTTTTGATAAAGGAATTTTCGAGGATGCTGATGATATATTGATGATACTACCTCCATTTCCCTGTTCAATCATTCTCTCTGCTGCAAGCCTGCTTGCAAAAAATGCACCTTTCAGATTAATATCCAGTATGTGGTTCCACTCCTGTTCGGATATGTCCATAACGTCAGTGTCTGAATTTACCCCCGGAGCATTAACAAGAATATCAATTTTGCCCCATTTTTGGATTACCTGATTCATTGCGGCTTTCAATGAATCTTCATTTCGCACATCAGCCTGCCAGATCATCGCTTCACCGCCTGAGCTATCAATACGTCCAGCCTGTTTTTCAGCTCCTTCTCTATTGCCACTATAAATAACTGCACATTTTGCCCCCGCTTTGGCCAATGCCAGCGAAATTTCACCTCCTAATACTCCACTCCCCCCAATTACAATTGCCACTTTATTATCCAGTGCAAAAAGATAGTTTAGATAGTTCACTTTTTTCAGTATTGAGTCCATTCTTGCCAGAATTTTTCTAACTCTTCTCTTGAAATATGTTCACCGGATGACAGGATAACCCTGTGCATAAAGGTTAATGAAGTACCGGAGGCCAGTTGATAATTTAACTCTTCAAACCCTCCACTCATTTCCAATTTTCCAAGGGGATTAGCTGCATAAAGGCCATAGCCTCTTGCATGCCAGTATGTTGGAAAGCCAATATTTCCCGGGTGGTCAAATATTGCAATGGATACCTTCTCATCTCCTATCTGCCCAATCAGATTCATCCATTTATTCCTTGTGCCCCATACATCATGGCCAGTGAAGCCTTCACTGCTTATATATAAACCTGTTGCGTCATCATGTCGATCGTGATGTTCAAGTTCCCGCGCCACTCGAAGCCCCAGCATACCTTCTTTGTTATCTGTAAAAACAATATCTGAATCTTGAGCTGTAAGCCTGGTTATACGGTCAATCATCCGAATATCACCTGCTCCACGATTACTGTAAAGCGAAAAATGATATCTGGTGTTTTCAACAATAAGTACAACACCTTCAGAAGTCAGCCAATGCTTAACTACTTCAAGAACCGCACTATTCCCGTTGTATTCCATATTCTCAATATCAATATGAGCTATGGTTCCATACCGTTCTCTCGCTTCACTTGGAATTCTTTCGGAGTTATTCCAAAAATCAAGTCCGTTCACATCACCATAATTCAACCAGAAACCAACCTGATGTGGATGATCAGTTGCCTCTCCAGATCTCGGATTTATTGGATAACCACGTGTTATCGGGTTGCCATTGGCTGTATAAACAGGATAGAGAAATGGTTTAAAATTGTCGGAATAGATATAGGAAGTAAGCAAATTTTCCCCTATCCAAACATCCACTTTTTTCCCTTCTTCGTCATGAGATAAAACGACAGAATCATTCTCTGAGTAAATCAGTACCTCATGAGATGGAACTGGGTATTGCCAAAGGTTGGCCGTTTTAAAAATGGCTGAGCTAAGAATAAATAATACTAATGAACAGGAAATTTTAAACATAACAGTATTCTTTTCTTAATTAGGCGTACTCCACCAATCATCAAAGCTTCAAGCTGAATACTTATTCCTGATTGGCTCTATGAGTATTATTGATTCATCAGTAATGAAAAACTTTACCACCAGCCATCACTTCCTGCTTCTCAGAATCAAACGTAACATACTCACCGGTTCTTAAAGCAGCAGTTGTCATAATATTTGCAATGGAGTGATTGTATCCCGACATCACGTCGGCATTTGGTGTTTCTCTGCTTCTTACACATTCCATCCAGTTTCGCATATGCCGTGAGGTCATATTATCAGCACCCGTATCTGCATCTGTCTCAACGGCAGCAGTATCGGCAAGTGAAAACTCTTCAAGTAAATTCTCCTTCATTCCCATTGCTGAGGCGTGGTTTTCCTGGAGCCCTCCATTTGGAGAAACCCTGTTTGTATCGAGGTTTAACTCTCCGCCATTAGAGTAATATATCTCTTTTACCCCGCCTGCTGAATTCGTGAATCGCGAGGAGTAAACCACCTGAAATCCGGATGATGGATCATCTAATGGCCCGTAGTCGAATACTGCGGTCATAGTATCAAAATTTTCCCGTCCATCTTTCCAGAGATAGATCCCGCCATTCGCTGCAACACTTCTCGGGTGCTGCAACCCGCTAAACCAGTGTACGGTGTCGATCTGGTGAGCCATCCACTGACCCGGAATTCCTGATGAATATGGCCAAAAGAGGCGATATTCCAGGTACTTGCGTGGATCCCAGGGTTCATATGGGCGGTTCATAAGGTAGCGCGTCCAGTCTGTATCTGACTCCCGTATTTCACTTGTTAACCGAGGTAATCTCCATCGGCCGGGCTGGTTTACATTCCATGTCATCTCCACACTCACGATATCACCAAATGCGCCAGATTTTATAAAATCATATGCAGCATGATAGTTACGCCCACTACGCCGCTGCGAACCAATCTGAATGATTTTGCCTGTGCGTTCCACGGCTTCGCGGGCAGCGCGATTATCCTCCATGGTCTCTGCAAAAGGTTTCTCCACAAAAGCATCACAGTTGGCTTCAACTGCTTCTATGGTATGGAGCGCATGCTGAAAATCGGCAGTGCTGATAATAACCGCATCAATATCACCCCGCTCGTAAAGCTCTTCATTGTTTCGGGCTTTATCAATCGTTATGTTGTACTCTTCCTTCAGGTCAGCCACGGCCTCATCCCGCCTTCGGTTCCAGATATCCGAGACTGCTGCAAATTCAAAATTGAGTTCATTAGCATGCTCCAGAAATGTTGGTATGAGTGAAGCTCTTGCCCTTGCCGAATATCCAACGATGCCAACCCGGATCCGATCATTCGATCCGAGAATTCTGCCATAACTTTTGGCACTGATCCCCATACCTGCGGTTAAACCAATAGCCCCTATGGTCGATTTTTTTAAAAAGTCTTTTCGGGTAAGAGAGTTGTTTTTCATGGCAGTATAATTGATTGAAATTTAGCCCGGATTTTAAAATTTGGACAAGGTTTATATTCTTTAATATATTGTTATGTATATACTTATGATAGATATCTAAGAAATTTTATACCTGAAGTCTCCAAAAAATAATCAACTCTAATTGGAGTTACAACCATTTTCGGAAGCTATCAAATAGAGTAAGAATCAGGATATCAGTTGATATGGTTATTCTGTTAAATACAAATTATGACAACCTGCCGGTGCGCTAACGGGATTGCATCGTCCCGGGCCATCACTGTTCGGCAAACTTACCATAAATCCATGCCCAAATGGTGCCGGTTCAGGAAAAACCGTGGTTACAATTTGTGCCCCGGATGGAAATGCATGTTCCATGCGATATCTGTTTCCAAACCGGGCTTCTACTACCGGAAAGTCTGACATGGTATGAACAAAATACCCCCTGTGGACTGCTTCCCTGATTACATCGATATCATGAATCGCATCCTCCAGCTTTATAAAAGCTGAAAATTCTTCGCCCGGAACTGAATCAACAAACATGGGCCTGCCCTCCAGTTTCGGATTTCCTGCCAGATAAGCTTCACGATAAGGATCACCATTATCCAGCACAAATACCACTCTTCCCCTTGTGTGTGAAAGTGTTGGCCAACCCCGCCTGAGAATTGCCTCTTCAATTGAATTGAAGCCGCCGCGGATCTCATCAGGCATTATGATATGCGATTCATCAAATATATCCCAAATCTCCTGATCCACCTTTTCAAGTAAATACTTGTCTATGGGAGTCGGATTTGTAAACGTGAATGGCCCCCAATCGCCGACAAACCTGTCACGAACTTCAACCAATAGGATCACAGGAAGATGTTCCGGGTTTTCGAGCGACCAATCACGGATAATTGCCAGGCATTGTTTAAAAGTTAGACAGTTTGTACGGTAATCGGCATCCTGAATATGAAATACTTTAAAGCCGGGGTCCATCATCTCCTCCCTTCGTAGAAATTCTATGTCGTTTGTCACTATTGCGCCATGCGGCTCGGAGTACAATCCTCCTTCAGGATCGGCGTAAATATCCAGTTTGAGCTTGCGAACATTTAATTCTGAAAGCTGATATTCCAGCGGCCTGTGTCCATAGTCAATGTCCTGAGACCAGTTGGGAATAGCATGATTACCCAGATCTATCAATTCCAGCAGTGGTGCAAGCTTGTAGCTGTTATGCGTGCCCAATACCTGGATCTGATTCATTCGTATACAATCATCAGAATTATCGGCTGTGATAGTGTTACAGTTCACTGTGGTCCA
>PWLN01000422.1 GCA_003559375.1 Balneolaceae bacterium
AACATATTCTGTCCAAACACGCTTGGCGATAAGCGCATAGCGCTATGCATCATCAAGCACTCGTTTTATTGTACCGGTTAATGGATGCGGCCATAAAAAACAAAGCCATACCGGTCAATATGAAAACCATCCATTGAATCTCCGCCCATCCTGCACCCTTTAGCAGCACCATCCTCATAATTTTTATGAACCAGGCAACCGGATTTGCATATGTGAGGTTTTGAGCCCATGCAGGCATGCTTTCAATGGGAGTAAAAAGTCCGCCCATAAGTATGAAAATCACCATGATAAACCAGGCGATAAACATGGCTTGCTGCTGTGTGGATGTAACGGTTGATATCAATAAGCCGACGGATTGAACGAGAATCAGGTAAATACCTGCAACAGCCAGAATCAGCCACAGACTGCCCAAAAAAGGGATGTTGAAACCGTACCTTGCCAGGGCAAAGCCGATCAACAAGTCCACCATCCCTATAATCCAGAATGGTATAAGTTTTCCGATGATAAACTCATGTTTTCGGATAGGTGTAACATTCAACTGCTCAATTGTACCGATCTCTTTTTCCCTGACTATATTCATTCCTGAGAGAAATACACCAATCATCGTTACCAAAACCACGAGGATTCACGGCACCATAAAATTGATATAATTCAGATCAGGGTTATACCAGTAAACAGGGACGATCTGTATAGATTGATTACGCTGTAAAGATGCCGAGACGGTTTGCGATTGAATATCCATCAACATTCCAGTATTGAAATCCCGGATGATGGCCCCTGAATAAGACTGAATTAGTCCGGCTGAAACACCGTCAACCGCATCAATCAAGAGCTGAATCGGTGCTGCCTTTCCGGATGCAAGTTCACGATGAAGGTTCGGGGGCAGATGCAGAATCATCCTTGTTTCTCCCCTGTCCATTTTCGCGATAGCTTCATCCATGTTTGGCATCACTCCTGCAAGCGCAAAATATCCTGATGCCTGAAACTTTTCAGCCAGTTCCCTGGATGAAGGTGAATGATCCATATCCACAATTACAAACTGTACCTCTTTTAATTCATAGGTTGCTGCAAATGACAGAACCAGCAGCTGTACAACCGGCATCACAAATAGAATCGGCAGCATAAACCTGTTCCGGAAAATTTGTAGAAACTCTTTATAAAGAAGAAATCTGATTGTTTGCATATTTCACCAGTCCGTTTAACTCATTCGAACATTAAACTTTTTCATACTTAAACCGATAAAAATCAAAGTAAATGCAAGTAATATCAGAGTCTCTTTCCAGAGAATCATGATATCTCCGCCTTTCAGCATAATGCTTCTCACAATGATGAGGAACCACTTGGCCGGAATAATATGGCTGAGCCATTGAAGTATTTCGGGCATACTGGCTATCGGAAAAATAAAGCCGGACAACAATACAGTTGGAAGTAAAAGCCCGGCGAGTGAAACCATCATGGCCGTTTGCTGATTATTGGCTATCGATGAAATAAACACACCAAGGGCCAGGGCGGTCAGTATAAACAGGGATGCCTCAACAAAGAACAGGAGATACGAACCTTTGAAAGGCACACCAAAAACAAATTTGGCGAGCATCAGAATCGTGACAATATTGATGATGGAAAGCACCAAAAACGGAAGCACTTTTCCTATTATAATGTGATGTGGTTTTAGTGGTGACACCAGAAGAATTTCCATGCTGCCGAGTTCCTTTTCGCGTGTGATGGAAATGGATGTCATCATTGCGGAGATGAGCATCAGGATCACAGCAATAAGGCCGGGAACAAAAAGATTGGCACTTCGCAGTTCCGGGTTATACATCATCCTGATTTCCGGAATGACGCCCGCAACCGGAAGCTGTTGGCCGGCGTTAATGGATATGATGTAATCATCAATAATTCGTGATGTGTACATTTGTAATAAACCGGCCAGATTGGGATCCGTTGCGTCAGTTATAACCTGCACATCGGCCGTCCTGTCTCTCATCAATTTACTTGCAAAATCCTGCTCAAACACCACCACAGCACGCACTATCCCCTCCCTGAACAAATTTTCCACCTCATGATAACCGGTAAGGTGGTCAGCCAGCGTAACGGAATTCGACATTGCAAGCTGCCGTGTAATGGCACGGGTTACCTCGTCATTCGAAAAATCAAGAATGGCAAACCTGGCATTGGTTATTTCATTGCGAATCGCGAATCCGAATAATATCATCATGATGACAGGCATCCCCAGTAAAACGATAAGAGTCCGTTTATCCCTGTAAATTTGCCTGAACTCTTTGATCACAAAACCTGCAAAAGTATTCATATCAGATGTCCAGCATGCACTATGTTATGCTTGTTTGATCATTCCTTCTCGCTTCTTTCCAGCCATCCGCACAAAAACCTCCTCAATCGTTTTCGCATGAAAAGATTCCTTCAGCTTCGCCGGGGTATCCAGTGCTTTGATTTTGCCATCAACCATGATGGATACACGGTCACAATATTCTGCTTCATCCAGGTAATGGGTTGTTACAAAAATAGTGACTCCTTTCTCTGATGCCTGATAGATCATTTCCCAAAATTGCCGGCGTGTTATCGGGTCAACCCCGCTCGTGGGTTCGTCCAGAAATACAATCTTGGGACCATGAAGAAGGGCAACAGAGAAGGCAAGTTTCTGTTTCCAGCCTAAAGGCAGCGAAGCTACTCTCTTCTTTTCTGCATTACCAAGGCCAACAATCTCTATCACTTCTGATGATTTTCTTTTTAAGTCAGAACCAGATAGGCCATAAATACCGCCATAAAACCGGATATTTTCTCTGACTGTTAAATCATCATAGAGTGAAAACTTCTGGCTCATATAACCGATGCTTTTTTTAATTTTTTCCGCCTCAGTGTAAACATTATAGCCTGCAACAAAGGCATTACCTGAAGTTGGGGCAAGCAGGCCTGTCAATACCTTTATCGCAGTTGTCTTACCTGCACCATTTGCACCAAGAAAGCCAAAAATTTCTCCGGCTCTCACTTTAAATGATATGCCGTTAACAGCCGCAAAATCACCGAATTTTCGGATAAGGTTTTCCGTAATGATGGCCTCTGTTTTCATACAGGTAGATCTTTCGTCATCTCTAACATAAAACTATCTTCAATTCCGGGCAGAATTCGCTCTATCTCAAAACCTTTAAGGCCCTGGTTCTTCAAATAGTCTCTCAATTGATCCATATCCGGAATGCCGCGCCGATCTGTGTAATGGATTCCGGTGCCAAATACATATACAGAATCAGCAAACGGATAAGCCTTGAGTGTGTGTATCAATGTGAATCTGTTTTCTGAACTTATTCTGAAGAGAGGTTTTGAAAAAGATGATATAATCTGATCAGGTGTATCGACCTGCAAAATTTTTCCTTCCTGGATAAATGCCACCCGGTTGCAAAGTACCGCT
>PWLN01000110.1 GCA_003559375.1 Balneolaceae bacterium
CCCCATTCATTGGTATAATTATACCAATGAATGGGGGAAATAGCAAGCACAAAAACCTCTATAATGCCCTACATTTAAGGATTTTGTATAATCCTTGTTATAAATAATCCGGGAATCAAGGATACACTACACCTGTTTGATCTCGATAAGGGTAGAAGTATTCTCCCGAAAGCCCTCTAACACTCACAACATTTTCAGTCTGTGCTACAGCTACGACTAAGCACATAAGTACATTCTCCTTCTTTTCGAAAGGAACTGGTTGCAGGTGAAAAATTGTATCTTTTTTTAGATAGTCGAGCCACCTTTGAATCCCTTGGGAAATCGATTTCATCCTGTTTTCAAGATCTGCAACACCAACCACTTCCCATGTGTCATTGGTGACACCGATAATGACGGCACCCCCATCCCTATTGGCGAAAGCGGCAATCTTCTTACAAAATTCTATCTGTGCAGTGAGTCGTTCGTTTCCAGTTGTGTGCCACATTTGCAACGATTTCTTGAAGTCCCAAAGCACTGATTCAATTCGACCAAGGCCTTACATATGACATTAAACATTTATAGATCTTTAGATCTAGTAGTGTACGGTATAATGGTGTAAATTTATAGATCTTTTTTCATTTCTGCGAACTTTACTCTTAATTTTTTAACTTCTTGAAAATCTATTTTAGGACCGTCTTTGATCTCTGTTGCCGCTTCCCAGAGAGCTTCATAGTATGATGTAAATACACTGCATAATTCTTTGCTATAAAAAGAACACAGTGGTGATTTACTTGACGATGCAAAGAAAAAGACCTCTTCTTCATCAACTATAACAAACTGAAGTCGAGGAATAGATAAATCAACTTCGAAATATTTACATGAATAAGCTATCTTATTCTCTGCCAACCTCCGTTCAAACTTTTCAACACGCCTTAAATCGTTAAAAATAAAGATTTCCCTATATTCAATCCTGTCCGATGCTTGTGCTATACATTGATCCATATAGTTATGAGCAAGCTGACGAATACTTGCAGAAAAACCTGAACTAATTTTAGTTTTCCATGTAAGGTCATAGACTGATTTTTTTGCTTCTAGTATTCTTTTACCTAAATATTTTTCAATCTCAGTCGAATCATTAAATACACGAAAATCATTTAAGCTTGGCCTTGTTTCTATATGTTTTAGCACATTGGAAGTATCTTTACGAAAATCTTCTTGTCTAAAATGTGTAAATATTAAATGTAAGCAGAGTGCTCCTAACAAAAAAAGAGAAATTAATGGAATTTGATATTGATCAATAATAAACACTTGAAAAAAACTTAGAACAGCTAAAATGCTAGCAACTGTTGCAATAACTGCGAGAATTACAAGTTCAATTATCCTGAGAAAACCTCGCATTATTTACCTCCTATAGGTTTTCACTGAACCAATCTACAAACATCGCCGCCATTCTATCCCATGAATTACCCTCTGAATATCCATGACTTGCTCCCTTAAAAATTTCGATTCTTTTATTGACGCTATTTAAACACTCATAAAGATAAATACTATGCTGAAGATCAATAATTTCATCACTATCACCCTGAGTTATTAGACACGGTGTTCTAATACTCATTGCTTTTTTATATGGATTATAACGAAGCGCATCTAAAAAAATATTAAAATCATAACCATTGTCATCAATGTACCCTTCTTTTCGCCATCTATCAAAGAGTTTACTTCCGATTTCTTTGTAATAGGCATCAGCAATAAAGGTAGCGGGTGATTTTAAACCTATTGCTTTTAACTGATTTGCAACTTTGGGAACAAGCAACAATACAGTAGCGCCAAAACTGGATGCAAACGCACCAATTCTACGTTTATCAACCCATTTTTCTTTTTTTACAACATCAAATGCAGAGCTAAAGTTATCTATTGCGACAGATAGCGATAGTGTCCTTCTATTTCCTTCGCTATAACCAAGCCCTTCAAAATCAAAAAGAAATGAAGAAATCCCGATCTTTTCTAGTATTGGTGGCATGTTTACCCAACTTAAGCTTTTTGAGCCTTTTGGTCCATCACCAGTCAACATAATAACCAAAGGTTTTTTAGCTATTTGAGTACTAGTTTCAATAAAACGTCCCCTCAGTAAAGTTCCACTTTTTCTAGACTTAAATTGAATTTCTCTCATGGTTCCTCCTCATTCTAGTTTTATAGTTGACTTTTATTATAGGAAAAATCTAATTGAATAGGACTATAATTATTGTCTGTCAAGAATGATATCGTTCTTTCTTTACCAACATTAAGAATCGAATCTACAATAGATAACCCTTTTTGAAATCCAACACGCTTTCTCCGAGATTGATTATATATTGGATGGATTGACAAATAATTTTGTCCAAATACATTTATTCCATGTTCTATAATTAATTTTATATCATGCACAGATTCACTCTTCCCGCCTCCTATATTTAGAATATCGCATTCTAACTCTTTACATATTGCAATAATTCTACTTGTAGCATCCAAAGTTTCATCATGTGTATTTAGTATTTCGCTTGAAAGTATAATTTTTGGAGATTTAATATTTAAATACTTAATGATACCTTTTATAATAGACAAATTAATATCAACAAGATTAGTAAAAGAAAACAAAGCATCATTTAAAATGGCTTTTAACTCAGGCCACTCACGTTTATAATAGGAAGCTTTTGTATAGGATTGTTCAAGAGTTACTATTATATTATCTAAGTAATTTGAATTAGGGCTGCTACAAACTACCTCATTACAATTTTTCTTAAAATTTTGACCAACAGGGAGACTTAACCAATGAATTTGACCATGCATATTTACAATTCGTGTTCTATTAAAATAATGTCTTTCACGGAACAGTACGTTATCAAGCACTACAAAAACGTCAGAAAATGCTAGTTTGCTGAAATAACCTAACCAAGGAATGAAATATGCTTGGTGAATAGTAACTTTCTTCATAAATAATCTCCAGTCTTATGAAAAATTTTCGTCTAATGAATTGCTTGCAGGGTTTTTATATAAGTCGTTACTATAGAACCATCAAGTTATTTTCTTCAATATTTTCTTGTTTTCGACCCCAACATACACCATTCCTGCTTTTAGTAAATTAATTTCCCTTTAACACCGATTTTCGCGTTGGCTTTAACCGTCATGCTGTATAAAGCCAACCCTGCCTTCTACCTAAACTGAAACTGAAGCGGCGCATTTTCTAGCCATGGTATCTGTGTCGGCAGGCTATCCCACTTCACGGCACGTAAAACAGGATTGTGAGTGCGCTTCGGGTAGTTGACAATAATACGGCCGTCTTGAACCCTAACCTGGACGATCCAGTTCCATAAAGGTTGGGTTTAAAAATGAGCCCTTCTAAACCCAGTGTAAATCGGCGTTTGCGGGATCGCTCAAAAAAGTCTTGCCAGAAATGTGCAGTAC
>PWLN01000282.1 GCA_003559375.1 Balneolaceae bacterium
CAGGCGCCGTGGCCCTTGGGCAGGCGGCCGTGGCTGCGGACATACTGGGCGGTGGAGAAGGTGGTTTTGGGTTGCCGGATCTTGGGGGTTTGGGCCATGGCTCGCTTCCTTGCGAATAGGGTGGGTGTTTGGGTGGCGAGCGTATCGTCGAGGGGGGGCCGCCAGGAGGCAAAGCAAAAGGCGTGCAATCAGTTGCACGGGCGGCGGATTTTTCGACGCGGTGGGCTGCCAGTGGCCTGCGTCGCCGGCATCGACGCCCACATTGCTGATCACAGACAAATTGGACGAAACAGCCCGCCTTATGCCTTGGGACATGGGCCGCAGGCCAAGCCGAAACCGTGTAAAGCCAAGTGACCGTGTACTCCAGCGGACGCTTCCTATGAATAGATCATGGCCAAGCTTGCCGTGAACCACCAAATTTGATCGAGACCAATACCAAGCGCCCACTGGCCGATCGGGGTTGAAACGTCGTTCGCGATACGTTGGTCAGAACGGCCATCCTTTAGGCAAGCGGCGTACGGCTACATCATCTTAACCGCCCGATCCGTGGTCCCGAATACCAAGGCGCCGCTCTATGAGGCGATCGCCCCACCGTCGAATTCAACCATCACCCCCGCCCATCTAGAGGTGCAATGCCATACCATTTGCGCTACGCTCCGCCGGTTCCTGTGAGCGATCATGCGCGGCTTCAAGGCTCCGTTAGAGCGGCAGGTTCCGGCGTTCACGGCCGAAATGCACCCGGAGCTGGTGAAAAATCTGTTTTTGTGCACGGAGTATATCATGACCAACGGACTATCGCCTGAAGCATTGAGTAAATGGGCCAAAAGGATCGCATCGGAGGTTGATCCTGAATATGAGCCTCTTGCTCCGATGATGCTAGAAGCGTACCTGCGCGGCGGGCGGGAGCGGAAACAGCTTTTTGACAGTGCGCCCACGGTGGGAGCAATTCTCCCCGACGGCGGGACATCCCTACTGCCGTTTGCATTCTTGGCACTTAGTTGGATAGCAACCAATCTGTCCAAACTATACAGAAGCGGGGGGATAAGCGCCCTAAGTGACTTATTTAGCCTATGGAAAAGCTGGCTAGAACTCGCAAAAACCCGAAAAACAATGAATGCGGAACCAAGCGTCCCGGAAGTTCAACATGAAGCACTATTTAGTCTACGCCGAATTTTGGACGAAGTTCAACAAGTTCTTGAGAAGCAAGGTTTGCCAACAGAACAGTGTGAATTGGTCAGCTATCGGGTAATGAAAGCGCTGCTTAACGAACCAAATGAAGCCGCCGCATTCGTAAAAGCGCTTCAGAATGGAAATTAAAAATGGACAAGGTTGAAAAAAAACGATTGGCAGCGGGCCTTCCACCGTGGCTCTTTGTCGCTTTGCTGCTGTTAGTCTTTAGACTTCCGGACAGCGTTGATTCCGTACGTGCGAGTTTCAATGATTTCGAGGTGCTAACGGAAGCCACCCGAATACAACTCAACGTTGAACAGATCGACGACGGTTCGTGGCTCTTTCCTGCGGATCTGACACCATTGCCTTCTTTGGATGAGATGTCCATGCAACAAATGGAGGCTTGGCTAAAGGAAAGGAGGCAAGAGGACGAGCGTAGACTTGTGCTTTTGCGCGAGTGGCTGATGGGCGGGGCGTTGACGCGGTTTCGAAGCACCGCGGCCCATGCGCTCGCTGAAATCGAACAAGCAAAGTATCTGGACGAAGAGCGAAAAGCGCTTCACCGGACTCTGGTTTACATACAGCAGGATTTGTTGGCTCAAAATTTAGAGCGTTTAACCCTTGCTGAATTGGTCAAGTTAGCGAAATTGGAAAGCGGATTAGAACCGCCCAGGATAAATAAAGCAGACATTATTGATTATTTAATTGAGCTGGATCAAGAAAGACGCAGCCAACTAAGTTTGGACTGGAAACCCCTTCAGGCAACTCGAATTGAGGACGCTCGCCCGGCAAGCCAAGAAGAAAAGTCAGGGAAACAATCCATCCATGCTTGGCGATTGCGGTATGAACTGTTCCTTGCGACGCCCACGTTTTTCTTTGTTATCGACTTGCCAATATTGTTGATACCGATCGTTGGCTTGTTTGCTGTTGTTTTTCCTCATTTGAGAGGAGTTCTGTTGGAGCGGCAAAAGGGTCTCCGCGAACATTCAGGGGAGTTTCCAGAGATAGACGAAATACAAGCATTTGTGACAAGTAAAGCACCGCTTATCGAAGTACGAGTAAACTTGCTGCGTCCAGGCTTTGCCTTTGTCTATCCAAAAGGATACCGCCGTCCACGTCTTGCGGTGCTGGGTGGGATGTACGCGCTTTGGCGTCGTGATCCAGAGAGAGCAAAGAGTCTCTTGCTCCACGAAATTGAGCATGTTAGGCAGGGAGATTATCTCTTGGTTGGATACGGCAGTTTTTTTCCGAAATATATTAAATGGCTATTGGTCGGATTCGCAACCTTGCTGTTTATCCATTTTGTTATTGGGATGATGTTTTCGGTGGGTATAATTGGATTCCATCTTGATCATTTTGCCGAATCATTTTGGCGTCAAACCCTCCTTAATCTGAGTTTGATATTAGCTATTCTTTTTTTGTTGATAAGCAGAATCATTGTGCCGTTAATGGGTATTTGGGCCCTTGAATTGAATGCGGATTACGGTGTTATCCGAGAGCGCACTTTGCAGTTGCAATTTGAAAACCGGTCGAATAGGTTGCCAATCGATGTCCGACGAATTTGGGCGACGCTTACCCATCCCCCACTTTGGTTGAGGACGTGGTTGGCGAAGAAAGACGATTTGCTGCGAAACTTCCTTCGGCAACTAATATTTCCGATCTCTTTCCTGTTAGCAATTGTAATGTATGTTATGATGGTTTTTCTTTTGAAGGTGCCGTCTGAGGGCTTGCGTTCAGAGACGATGCTTCTGCTTATTCAGTTATCTCACGAATCGTTTGCGAGTATGTATTGGTTTTTCGGCGTCATGGCGGCAATAGTCCTATTTTGGCCTTACCTGGCAGGTTACTGGGAGAGTTTTTTTGTGGGGGAGCGAAGGCTTTATCGCGGGTGGGACAGTGGCAGAGTCGTCGCCGCAGTCTTTATCGCTACGCTTGGGGCGTTGGCTTGGTTGTCTCATATCTCTAGCTGATGCGTGGGAGTTCGTTGGGCAGGTGAGGGTGAGGGATTTCGGCCAGAGATATGGTTGAGGAGCCAACTCATCGCGTTTCGTAAGTGCCCTGTGACGCTCGCGGTGTTTTCGCTTGACGCGTGGGCTTGCGCCGCTGGCGACCATCGCCATTGCAGAAGGTTGTCGATGCGGTGGTCGGGGAGATTGACGCTGGGGCGAGGCATTCGGCGAGGAAGGCTTCGGGATCGAGAACGGTGATCTCAGCTTGCTCGATGGTGGCGATGGCGCCGGCGCATCGC
>PWLN01000354.1 GCA_003559375.1 Balneolaceae bacterium
CCTACAATGCTTTTGCATACTCTGCAAATGCAAGTAACGGTTCTGCCAATATGATATTGATTCGTTATGCTGATGTATTGCTCATGTATGCTGAAGCAAAAGTGGAATTGGGTGAACTGGACCAATCTGTGTATGATGCACTGAACGAAATCCGTTCGCGGCCTACTGTTGAGATGCCGCCAATTGAAGGGCCGCATTCGCAGAATGAGCTGCGCGAAATTGTACGCAATGAGCGTGTTGTAGAACTTGGGTTTGAAGGCCTGAGACTCTATGATATGAATCGGTGGAGAATCGGTGAGCAGAAAGAAGGTGAGGTATTTGGTGCACATTTCCGCGATAGCGATGGAAATTGGTACTTGCAGTCAATCGGATTCACGAGATCATTCAATCCGAATAGAGATTATCTCTGGCCAATTCCCATTTCAGAGATGAACTCCAACAGTGCAATTACCCAAAATAATCCTGGCTATAATTAACAGCAGATGATTATAAAAAATGGCCAATGGATCTACAGTGGTACATTTTAAAAGTATATAAAACACCTGCTGGTATATTATGCCGGCCGGTGTTTTTGTTTAATAATCATTATGAACATTTTAAACCATAGATTGCATCTTATTTTCGTTCGCTTTTGAGATATCAAAAAAAATGAAAGTCTATGTAATAATTTTTTATGATGTTTTTGCTTATTTATGTTAATGAACGAAGAAGCAGGTATTTTAACCACGCAATCAAGAAAATAAAACAGATATGAAGGAAAAAGAGCAGAGCCGCCGTAAATTTATCTCTACTTTGGCAATGGGAGCAGCGGGAATTGGCGCGGCAGGAATTTTGACTGGGAGTGCAAAGGAAAAAGGTAAAAAGTTATCCATCATTTCAGATCGTGATCTGAGTATGCTGAATCAGGCACCTGATGGTCCGGTACTAAAAGCGGGTGTGGTTGGTTGTGGCGGAAGAGGTACAGGAGCTGCCATTAATTTTGTGGATGCCGGGCCTAACCTGGAAATAACAGCCCTTGGAGATATCTTTCCCGATCAGCTTCAAACATGCAGAGAAACATTAAAACTGGCAAGAGGCTTAGAGGTAGCTGATGAAAATTGCTTTACCGGATTTAATAATTACCAGGGAGTAATAGATGCTGGGGTGGATGTGGTAATTATTGCTTCTCCACCATTTTTCCGGCCTCAACAGGTAAAATATGCTATCGATGCGGGTAAACACGTATTCCAGGAAAAACCGATAGCCGTAGACCCCTATGGTGCCAGAATCATGGACGAGGTAACTCAAACTGCAAAGGCAAAAGGCCTGTGCATGGTTAGCGGTACCATCCGCCGTTATCAAAAAGATTATATCGAAACACACCGGCAGGTTGCCAATGGTTTGATTGGTGATGTTATAAGTGCAAATATTATCCGGAACGGCGGTGCTTTATGGTGGATCGAGAGAAAACCTGAGTGGGACGACATGGAGTACATGATTCGCAACTGGGGGAATTTTACCTGGCTATCCGGTGATCATATTGTGGAGATGTTTATCCACGAGGTAGATGTGATGAGCTGGTATGTTGGAGGCCAGCCTAAACGAGCAATTGGCTACGGTGGAAGAATGCAGCGTATCTCCGGTGACCAATTCGACCAGTTCAGCATCGTTTATGAATATGAGAACGGAAAAACAGCACATTGTGCAACCCGGCAGATCAATGGCTGCCATAACGGCCGATTACAGATCATTACCGGAACAAAAGGCTATGCCGACGCGGATGGCAAAATATATAATTTTAAGGATGAATTGATCTGGGAATATCCCTATCCCGAAGATGACGATCCGGAAAATGAGTGGTACGTAAACAACCCGCTTGTTCAGGAGCATGTGGAATTGGTAACTGCAATCCGAACCGGAAATTACATCAATGACTCCGATGAGCAGGTAAAATCCACAAGAATTACGATTATGGGCAGAATGGCAGCTTACACTGGTCGTGATATTACCTGGGACGAAGTAATGACATCTGATCTGCGTTTGGGGCCTGATAAACTCGAATTTGGTCCGGTGACAGGTATTCCCGAAGTACCACCTATAGTTGGCACAGCTCCAACGCCTGTGAACCGTTACGGTTAAAATCATGAAAGAAATCAGGATATAATCGAACCTGCCCGATACATTTGTCGTGGGTGGGGTAATGCCCGGTATTTAGGCAAGAGGGGACTTTTGGGACTGTCATCTGTTGCCACAGGATGCCCCAGTTATCCCGCTTGATTCGACTATCCTATTGATATACGATAAACCGAATAACCGATTGACCGAATAACTGAATTTTATATTCGCAAATCGGTTATTCGTCAATCAATTCGTTTTGCGCCGATTTTACCCTGCGATGTCCCTGTCATCCTTTATTAGTAAGTCCTGAGAACGAGGAGATCCCTCGACTTCGACCTTTTACGCTATCGCTGCAAAGGTCTACGCTCGGAATGACATGGCGGTTTTTATGAAGAGGCGGCGCATAAAGATTGCGGCATGCCGGGTTTTATCTGCGCCGCCATGTCACACCCGGTTAGCCTGTCATCCCGACCGAGCGAACGGAGTGAGTGAGCGGAGGGATCTCCTTTCTAAGGTGTGGATATCAATAACAGGGAGATCCCGGCTTATTGTTGTGGGATTTTCCTTGTTTGTGAGGTAGGTGGCTTTGATTGAAGGCAAGTGGTGCAGGGGCCGGGATGACGGGGGGGCTGAGCTGATATGTCATACCCGGTTTACATGGCATCCAGTTCTGTCACTCATCTTTATACCTACTGTTCAAGTGCGATATTCAGTCCATTATTGATTGGATTGAGAATTTAAACGATCCGAACAGCCTTGCCAATGTAAAAATATTAAAAGAGAGCCTGGAAAGCAGCGAGGATTGGTGGAATAATATTTCTGAAGCTGAAAAAGCCGGAATTGCCAGAGGCCTTGAAGACGCAAAAGCAGGAAGGGTAGTCTCTAATGAGGAGTTCTGGAAAAAATATGAGCAGTGGTTATAATGTAGTTTGGACCAGTGAAGCCATTCACAATGTAGAGATATTACACATTTTTGACACTCGCCAAAATCCTGATAAATTAGGATAAAAAGTGCATCGTCAATCAAATCGTGTTGCGCCGATTGTTGCTCTGCCCAGAAGGGATTGACTTGCTAAGCGGTGGGTCAGGCACATGGATTTCCTTAAATAGTTAGTCCCAAGAACAGGGCTCATCTTTTGCACGCGGAGCGAGATCCCTTGGCATAGCCATCCCTGCGGGGCAACGCGCCCCGCGAATGAAAATCTGGCATCAAACTCCATTGTTTGCGCGGGGCTGTTTCCCGTAGGGACAGGCGGGATGACAGTGCGGGTTTTAATCAAGAGGCGGCGCATACGGTAG
>PWLN01000058.1 GCA_003559375.1 Balneolaceae bacterium
AGCTAAACCCGGTGCAATCCTATTTCTGGCAACCTAAACCGGAAGAAGAATTTTATGATCTGGACAAAGATCCGCACGAGATAAATAATCTGATTCACAGTGAAGAACACCGTGAAATCATTGATGAACTTCGTGGGGCGCTCCGGGAGCATCTTTTGGCAACCAGGGATGCAGGTTTTCTTCATGAGGCAGAGATGCACCGGAGGGCTGCAGAGAATCAACTACCCATTTATGAAATGGCTCAGAATGATGCTATCTATCCGCTTGAACGGATTTTAAACTTTGCCGAAATAGCAGCAATGCGCGATCCGGAAACAATAGATCGGATAATCACCGGGTTTAATGATACGGATCCGGCAATTCGCTACTGGGCCATACTTGGTATTTTGATTCGCGGTGAAGAGGCTTTTTCTGTGACTTCAGAACTGCTTCGGGAATCACTCAGAGATGATAATCCGGTGGTGAGATTGGTAGCAGCCCAGTCGCTGGTAAAGTTCGGGGACAGGGCTGATAAAGATTCAGCCGTTGAAATACTGCTCGAACTCGCACCGGCTGATAAAGAGAATGCCTTTGTAAGTATCTCGGCACTAAGCATACTTTCCGGACTAATGGATGAATATGGCGATTCCATAAGAGAAGTGGTGAGTGATATGGAAGTGAACGACCCCGGCCAGCCAGGGCGCCCCAACGACTATGTGCACCGAATTGTATCAGATATGCTGGGTGGGAATAATTAGAATGCCTTTTCGTTCGCTGTACTTCATTTTTGTGAGGAATAATTTGATGATACTTGTAATTAGAAGATCTCCTGGCATAGCCATCCCTTTGTGGTGACTACGCTCTTGCGGAAAGGCACCGCATGGGCTGCGCTACTGGTGACAGGGAATTCATTTTATTAGTGATTTTCTCAGAATAGGGAGATCCCTCAGCGCGCCCCGCGGATGAAAATCTGGCATCAAACTCCATTGTTTGCGCGGGGCTTGTTCGGGATGACAGTGCGGGTTTTAATCATGTGGCGGCGCATACGGTATTCGGTTTGCCGGGATTTATCCGCGCCGCCTGGTTGTACAAAGTGCCCAAGTCATCCCGCCTGCCCTCGATACCTCGGGGACCGGAATCCCGACGGTGATTTTCCCATCGGGATGCCTTCGGCGCCGTCGGGATGGAGTGGAGGGATCTCCCTGCTAAGGTGCGTGATTGTAACAGAGTATTCCTGACTTAGAAATTCTAATAACAGTGAGATCCCTCGACAAAGGTTTTCCCAATTTCTCCTCGCCCCAGGACGGGTGAGGGCATAATTGAAACCCCGGGTTATAAATCTTGAAAAAATCCAGTTCAGAATAGAGCCTGCCCCGACACACATGTTTTGGGGGGGGGTAATGCCCGCGTTTCGGAAAAAAATGAAATTGAAATAAAAGACAGGTACAATGCAAATTACATTTGCTTGGTACCATTTTATTCACCTTCTTTACCAACTTAAATCATCAAAGTATTACAACCAGTCAGGCATTCTTAATAAATGGTAAATATGAAAATCATTTCCAATAACTTTCTCATATTCTTTTCTTTACCTCTTTTTGCCTTTCTTTTTATAAAGGCGTGTGATCAAACACAGACAGAGGCTGGAAGCGGTGCATCTCAACCAAACATTGTACTCATTTTTCTGGATGATGCTGCATTTGGCGATTTTCAGCCCTTTGCTGAAACCCGCTATCCAACACCCAATGTCTTGCGCCTGGCTGAGGAAGGCAGGCGATTTCTCAATTTCTATGTTCCGAGTGCGGTTTGTTCGGCTTCACGGGCGGCACTGCTCACAGGCACCTATCCGGAGAGAAGTGGTATGTTTAATGCCCATGCACCACGCCAGCGTGGACTTGATCCCGGTTATGTAACGTTGGGTGAGATGCTGCAGGACAACGGCTATGTCACCGCCGCTTTTGGTAAATGGCATCTTGGTGATCAGGAGGATACACGCATGCATGTACGAGGATTTGATGAAACCAGCGGTATCATGTATTCCAACGACATGTGGGCCGATCATCCCGAAAACCCGGAGTTCTGGGGGCAATGGCCTCTGCAGTACTGGGAAAACGGCGTCGTAACCATCGATTCAGTAACGGCTGCCCATCAGCCTCACTTTACCACCTGGTTTACAGAAAATTCAGTGGATTTTATCAACCGGCACAGTGATCGTCCCTTTTTCCTGTATGTGCCACACCCAATGCCGCATGTGCCGTTATTTGTGAGTGAGAAGTTTGATGGGGCATCGGGAATCGGGTTGTATGCGGATGTAATCATGGAACTGGACTGGTCTCTGGGAGAAATTATGGATGCGCTTGAAGAGAACGGCGTAAAGGAAAATACCATCATTATTTTTACTTCAGATAATGGTCCGTGGCTCAGCTATGGAAATCACGCCGGCCAGACTCCCTTCCGGGAAGGGAAAGGTACCTCTTTCGATGGAGGCATCCGGAGTCCGCTGGTCATCTCCTGGCCTGGCCATATTGAACCAAATACCGTATCCCACGATACATTTTTTTCCATCGACTTTATGCCGACGTTAGCTGTACTTACGGGTGCACAGCTTCCGGATTATGAAATTGATGGAAAGGATATTTGGGGCCTCATCACGGGTGAAAACACCAAAAATCCACACGATTATTATGCCTTTCACTTTAATCAGCAGCTGGAAGGGGTCTTCAGTGGAGACGGGAAATGGAAGCTGATTCTGCCACACATTTATCGGACTGTAGAAAGTGGTGGTATCGACGGAGCTGCCGGTGTGTATAAATATCTGCGAATTGAAGAGCCCCTGTTGTTTGACATGGTGCACGATCCTTTCGAAAAAATCAATGTGATTGATGAATATCCAGAAGTTGCCAGGCAATTGCTGGAATACGCCAGGCAACACCAGGCAAAGTTTTTCGATTAAAAAAACTCCCCCTTTTTAAAAAGGGGGTCGGGGGGATTTACAGGAACAAATCAATCCTGATACAGGAATTGGGTCTCGTGGAAATTCAGCATACTCCAAAACCCGTACACTTAAACCCTGCGGAACCAGTAAAACATCTCTTTGAAGGTTGGCTCTTTTCCAACCATCATAATTGCAGTGGAGAAAATCCGTGCGGCAGCGATACGAAACAGGTGAACAGTGATCATCAGCAACAAGATTGCAAGCAAAGGTTCCCACCAGGCAACATATGTCATCACCATTCTTGCGGGCAATACGGCGTAGGAAGTAAAGGGAATAATACCCAATATCGTAATCGGTATAGAGTCGGGATTAATGAGTACGAAAAAAGCAAGCATTACCGGATAAATCGGCATAGTCATCCATCCGGTTTTTTGTGATGTATTGGGATCATCAATCGTGGCAGCAATAGCAGCGTAAAATGAGTTCCACATCAGTGTTCCAAGCAATACAATCAGAATGAATGTAATCAGGAAAATGGGGTTGATCTGGGCAAGAGCAGAACCGACCGGAATTCCAAACTGCATCAGTATCAATGTTCCGGCAATCCCCAATGCTCCGTAAAACAGTATGTATATCATCCCGATTCCGGTGATACCCAAAATCTTTCCGTCGATCCAGGCCTGCGGGCGTATGGCACTAATCACCTGTTCTGTGATACGCTGCTGCTTTTCGGCAGTGATCGCTGTGAATTGATAAGCAAAGCCCATGAAAACAGCCATCAGTACCAGAAAGATTGCGATGCCGGCAACAATTTTATCCGCTGTAGTGGATTCACCGCCTTTTTCAAATTCACGGCTTAGGCCGATTCCGGCTTGAAGTGACGATATCCACTCGGGATCAATGCCGGATTCGGATATCTTGACATCTCTGCGCAGCTCATTCAAAAATTGTTCAAGAATGATAACCCACGCACGCTCACTTGGAACCCGGATTGAAGCATCGTCCAGAGAATATATGGTCAGTATTCCGCTGATTTTCCCCTCTGTCAACTGCTGATTGAGGCTGTCAGGATGCGTAGCAGCATGGTCAATAAATTGAAGTTCGTTATGCTCAAACAAGGAAGGGTCAAACGATCCGTAGTTTGCAACCGCAATGTCGGGTGCAGTAAAGGTGTCGGATGCAAGCCAATAACCGATTACACCACCTATTAATCCGAAAAGAGAGAAAAAAAGAACACCTTTAATTAAATCCATCCACTTGAAGAAGCGGTTGAATTCCCATTTGGTGACTTCCCAGACAACTTTTAACTCATTTTTCATTGTTGTTCCTTCCGTTTTTAAAACTCTGAATGAAGATTTCATGCAGCGTTGTTTCAGCAGTTTTCAGGTCGGTGATTTTTCCGGCAAGCGCAAGCCCGTTCAGTATGCCGTTTAGAACAAATCCTTCACCCAGATAGATTTCCCATTCAGCTTCATCAATCATTTTGTATCCGGAGATTCCGGGAGTTTCATCCAGCTGTTCATGGTTTACATCCCCGTTGTATTTCACTACAATTTTTTGTCCGGATATCGTTTTTTGGCGGATGGCCTCAAGTGTGCCGCTCACCAGTTCCCTGCCATCATTGATGAGCAAAATACGGTCGGCAATCCTTTCCACAAGCTGCATCTGATGGGCACTCAGCAATATGGTCATACCGCTGTCACGCAGTTCACGGATACAATCGGAAATGAATTCCTGGTTAATCGGGTCAAAGCCACTAAATGGCTCGTCAAGTACAACAAAATCGGGCTCGTGTAAGATTGATGAGATGAATTGCACCTTTTGCTGATTGCCTTTTGATAGGGCAGATACTTTGTCATTCATCCTTTCTTTCAGTCCAAATCTCTCCAGCCAGCTGATAGCCTGTTTGCGCGACCAAACTGCATCCTTTCCCCTCAGTGCGGCAAGGTATACCAGTGTTTTAATGATAGGCGTTTCCTGATAAAGCCCGCGCTCTTCCGGCAGATAACCAAGCCGTCTTCGGTCCACACTTTTTCCGGCAACCATGGCAGTATCAAAACGTATCTCACCACTGTCGGGTTCAATGATCTGCATGATCATTCTGACTGATGTGGTTTTCCCGGCTCCATTTGGCCCAAGCAGTGCAAAAATTTCCCCTTTTTGAATTGAGAAAGAGAGGCGGTCAACTGCAGTTACCTTACTATATTGTTTTGTTACATTGAAAAAAGAAAGCATCCCTGAAATGTATAGTTTTTTAAAAGCGACATTACGGAAAAAGGAAATTCTTGTTACGATTTTTTTTGAATTCGGGTATTCTGATTTTCACGAATATAGATACATGACCGGTTTTTCTTCATTAAAAAATTTGCAGGCAAACGCTTCTATGTAGATATTACCCAAATAAGGATTCCTCATAACGAATTTAGCTTCATAAAAATCGATGTTTACCCTTAATGATAAAACGGCAGTCATAACCGGAGCAGCTAAAGGTATCGGGCAAGCCATAGCCAGGTTGTTTGCACGTCAGGGCGCAGATGTCCATATTATTGACCAGGATGCAGACACCGGCGCAAAAACAGCTGATGAATTATCAGCTGAAGGCTATTCGGCCTGGTTCCACAAAGCAGATGTAGCAAATCAAAAACAGGTTCTTGAATTGTTCGGGAACATATTTGAATCAAAAAAACAGCTAAATATTCTGGTCAATAATGCAGGAATAGCGGCAATTGGAAAGCTTGAGGATACTGCTGAAGAAGATTTTGACCGTATAATGGCTGTAAATGTAAAAGGTGTATATAACTGTTCATTGGCTGCCATTGAGCAGATGAAAAAATCCGGAGGCGGAGTGATTCTGAATATGTGTTCGGTAGCTGCAATGATAGGCATTCCCGACAGGCTGGCCTATTCTACCAGTAAAGGAGCCATATTTGCGATGACCTGCTCAATAGCCCGTGACTATCTTGATCAAAACATCCGGTGTAATGCCATTTCACCGGCACGTGTTCATACTCCTTTTGTGGATGGATACCTGAAGCAGCATTATCCGGGTAAAGAAAATGAAATGTTCGATCAGCTTTCAAAAACACAACCAATTGGCAGGATGGGTGAACCGGAAGAGATTGCATCTCTGGCTCTTTATCTTTGTTCGGATGAGGCTGCATTTATAACCGGGTCTAACTATCCGATCGATGGAGGATTTACAACATTGAAAGTATAAATTTCCGTCATTCCCAGAGAAATCGGGGAATCTCCATACATTGTTCACTGGATGTTATTGATCAAAGTGTGGAAATCATGGTTTCAAGACCGCAATGTTATTGAATCAACAATATCAATCACAATAAATACTAATCTGCATGAAACTTATTCGCTTTGGAGATCCCGGGAAAGAGAAGCCCGGTGTTATCCTGCCTGATGGCAAAAAAATTGACGTAACCGCTCATGTTGAAGATTACAACATGGCATTTTTTCAATCCGGAGGCCTTGATTCACTCAGTGAGTGGCTGGAATCTAATTCCACCTCTGCACCAGTTATCAGGGATCATCTAAGATTAGGACCACCGGTAGCAGAAACCAGCAAAATTGTCTGTGTGGGGCTGAATTATGCCGATCATGCGAAAGAAGGCGGCATGGCCATTCCAACGGAACCCATTCTGTTTTTTAAAGCGACTTCTGCCATTGTTGGGCCGAATGACGACATGGTAATCCCCAGAAACAGTACAAAAAGTGACTGGGAAGTGGAACTGGCGGTAATTATTGGCAAGAAAGCTTCTTATGTAAGCGAAGAGTACGCACTCGATTACGTTGCCGGTTATTGCGTGCATAATGACTATAGTGAGCGGGAATTTCAGCTCGAACGTGGCGGGCAGTGGGTGAAAGGTAAAAGCTGCGACACATTTGCTCCGATTGGCCCATTTCTCGCGACCAAAGATGAAGTTGAAGATGTGCATAATCTTCGCCTCTGGCTGAAAGTAAACGGTGAAATGAAACAGGACGGTAACACCTCCGATTTCATTTTCGGGGTGCCTCACCTCATCAGTTATATTTCAAACTTTATGACACTCTTGCCGGGTGATATCATTTCTACCGGAACACCGGCAGGTGTGGGGCTGGGTTTTAATCCACCACAATATCTAAAGCCGGGAGACGAAGTTGAACTTGGGATCGAGGGCTTGGGAGCCTCCCGGCAACGTATCCGGGCATACGATGGATAAAGTTGTAAACTGAATTGAACTTGAAATTTAAAAATAACCAGGATGTCTTTTAAGAATAAAACAGTGGTTGTAACGGGAGGAGCAAAAGGGATAGGAGAAGGCTGTGCCAGAATCTTTTACAGGGATGATGCGAATGTAGTGATTCTTGATGTGGACAAGGCGGCAGGGAATGCGCTCTGTGAAGAACTGCCTGAAAGATCACTTTTCATTGAGTGTGATATTTCTAAAGAAGTTCAGGTAAGGAGTGCCATGAAAAAGGCGGCAGACACGTTTGGCGGGATTGATGTCCTGGTAAATAATGCCGGTATTATGAAATATGCATCAGTCACTGATACTACGGAAGAGGTTTGGGATGAAATTATGAATACAAACCTTAAAGGGGCTTATTTTTGTGCAAAACATGCTATTCCATATATGCAGGAAAAAGGCACCGGGGTTATTATTAACATGTCGAGCGCCCAGGCGTTTATGGCCCAGGACAAAGTGGCGGCATATGCAACTTCCAAAACAGCCATGCTGGGACTCACAAGGAGCATTGCGGTAGACTATGCTCCAACTATCAGATGTGTCGCTATATGTCCCGGTGGAATCGATACTCCACTTAACCGGCAAGCTTTTGCAAATTCACCCGACCCGGAAGCAACCGAGCAGGCAACGATTGACATTCATTTGGTTAAACGCCTTGGAACAATGAAAGATATCGGCGAAATGGTTGCATTTGCAGCCAGCGAAAAGGGATCGTTTTTAAATGGTCATCCCATCAGGATCGATGGTGGTATCGGTGTCCAGATCGGAGGGTCGGGAGCGGATTAGTAAATAGTAAATGGTGCAATTGTTCATTGTAAGCGTAGTATGAGAATCAGATTATGAATTCTGCTATTAACCATTAAACAAATGACGATAAACGAATAAAATTGCCGAGCCAATTCGATGTCACTATCCATTTATGAAGCAAAACTTGAATTAAAGGCGGAAGCCCTTCTTGGAGAAGGCCCGGTTTGGGATGCTGAAAGAAAGATTTTGTACTGGGTGGATATTTTGTCGGGTAAACTATTTGAGTACAATATTATAACCGGAGAAAACAAGGGATATGAAATTGGAGAACATATCGGGGCTGCTGCAATCCGGAAGCGCGGGGGCCTGATCCTTGCGTTACAACATGGATTTGCTATTTTTAATCCGTTAACCGGCAGTATTGAAAGAATTACAGACCCGGAATCTCATTTAACAGCAAACAGGTTTAATGATGGAAAATGCGATCCTGCTGGTAGATTCTGGGCGGGGACGATGTCATACGAGCTTGAAAACGGAAAGGGGTCACTATATTGCCTTCACCCTCATCTCACTACTGAAAGAAAACTCACAGGTGTAACGATTTCAAATGGCCTTGCCTGGAATGAAAAAGGAGACACTCTCTACTATATTGACACAATGACCCATCAGTTGGCAGCATTTGATTTCGATAATGAAACCGGAGACATTACTAACAGGAGAGTAGCTGCGGAATTTCAAAAAAATCTTGGGTATCCCGATGGTATGGCCATGGATAAAAAAGGGAAATTATGGGTTGCATTTTATAACGGTGGTAAAGTTTTAAGAATTGATCCAAATGGTGGTGAAATATCTGCAATTATAAACCTGCCTGTACCAAAACCGACCTCCTGTGCTTTTGGGGGTGTTGATATGAATGAGCTCTATATCACTACATGCAGGGAAAATATGAGCCGACAAGAAATTGAAAAGTATCCGCTTTCCGGTTCACTGTTTAAGGTTAGCCTGCCAGTGAAGGGGCTGCCAGTGAATTTCTTTGGTGGGTAAAAAAAGTGCACCGAGCGATAGCGATTCCAGCGAAGCGAAAAGCTGGAGCGGTAGCGAAAGTCCCGATAAACATGTCGGAATGTTCCAAGCGATAGCTGATGTTTTCACAGTCCACACCCCACACTCCACAAACCACACACCACAGCCCACAAACCACAAACCACACTCCAATTCCCCAAACCTGTTAGCATCCGAATCCTTAAATTCACATTTTTGAAGATATATCACGAGAAAGCAACGATTTACAGAAAAATTTAGTTGAACCCATCAAACCATGACCAATTCCCTGCGTCTAAAGTGTGAAGTTGAGGGGTGGAGTTGTAATAAGTTTTTAAAATTATGATCAACTTTGTGAAAAAAAGCCCTTCATACTATGCGGCAATGTGTTATATCTGTACATTTTGCGTTAATACATTCCCAGGGAAATTAACTTTATAATTGCAAGACCATTGAAATACTCAGCTACACAAATCATCATCATTTTTTCTCTTGTCGTATTCAGCGCGTGCGGCAGTGGAAATTCAAGCCCGGGAGGCGAGTTTCCCGGAGGTTTCAGGGGAGGCCAGGCTACAAGTGTTGAAGCAATTCCTGTACAACTAAGTTCTATTTCTGAACAAGTTCGCGCTTACGGCACAGTAAGGGCTCAGGACGTGGTTTCTGTTACTCCGCAGGTTTCTAATCGTGTGACCAGAATACTTGCCGACCTTGGAGATAATGTTACACGCGGACAGGTTTTGGCTGAAATTCATGACGTAACATTCAGGGAAAATGTTGAGCAGGAAAGGGCACAATTGCGACAGGCGCAGGCCAGTTTCGAGAGAGACAGCACGCAGTTTGCTCGGCAACAAGAATTGTTCGACCGAAATTTAATCAGCCGGTCTGAATATGATGATGTCCGTACCACATTTTTAAACAGCCAGGCTCAGTATGAGTCAGCACAAGCTTCTCTTACACAGAGTCTTGAAGATCTTGAAAATACAAGGATCAAATCGCCCGTAAACGGTGTAATTCTTGCACGTTTTATTGCAGAAGGTGATGTTGCATCTACAGGTCAGCCAGCATTTGAAGTAGCCAACCTTGTAGGTTTCGAAACAAGGGTTTTTCTTCCACTACGCGACTGGCAAGATATTCAGGTTGGGCAAAACGTGTCGATGGCATTATCATCTCGCGGGAGTGAAGTTGCACGGGGCGTGGTTTCCAGGAAAAGCCCTCAGTTAAATTCGGTTACCGGCCTGGGAGAAGTGGTGATTACATTAACCGATGCCTCATTACAGGTTTACCAGGGGGCATTGGTGCAGGCCAATATAAACCTGCAAACCCGTGATGATGTAGTGGTAATCCCACGATCAGCGATGGTGGAAAGAGTTGATACCTATATAGAGCCTGAAACGGGTACAATTGAACTTGACAGGAGTTATTCTGTCTTTATATCACAGGGGGATACTGTTGCTGTGCAGCGGCAGCTTACACTTGGTATCCAGCAGGGCGACCGTATTGAAATCCTGGAAGGATTGGCTCCAGGTGAGCAGCTGATTATTACTGGCCACAGGAGCCTTGAAGACGGATCCAGAATTCGTGTTGCTGGCAGTGAACCTTCAACAATTCAGCAAATTGATCTGGGTACAACCGCAAATTTCCAAAATATGACTCCTGAACAGCGTGAACAAATGAGGGAGCGCATGCAAAATGCCACACCTGAGGAACGGCAGAGGATGCGTGAACAGATGGGTGCAGGCCAGGGCCAGGGTGGCGGACGGCAAAATCAACAGGCGGGTTCAAACTGACAGGCTTACGAAAATGACAAACTTACCCAAATTAGCCGTAAACCGCCCTATCACTTTTATGATGATCAGTCTTATACTGATCGGATTCGGTTTATATGGCTTGAATAACCTCAGGCTAAATCTTTATCCTGATGTTTCATTTCCGACTATCACCGTTTACAGTACGTACGAAGGGGTTGCACCTGAAGATATCGAAGCACTTATTACCCGCCCCATCGAAGAACAGGTTGGAAGTATATCAGGCGTAAGGAGAGTTCGTTCACTGTCGAGCCAAGGTGCATCTGTAGTAAAACTGAATTTTACATGGGGCACTGACCTGTTTGTGGCAGAAACGGAAGTTCGGAAACGGCTCGACATGATTCGCCGGAGCCTTCCAGATGATGTAGATCAGCCCATCGTCTTTTCCTACGACCCGAATGATGAGCCGGTACTTGTACTTGCACTTACATCGTCAACAAGGAGCCCGCGTGAGCTTCGCACACTGGCAACCCGGCAAATAGAACAGAGAATTGAACGTATTGAAGGTATCGCATCTGCAGAAACTGCCGGTGGTTTTGACAGACAGATTAACGTCAGAATCAGCAATGCACAGATGCGTACATTCAACCTTGATGTGGCAGCAATATCCAACAGGCTTGGGCAGGAGAATGTACAGGTTCCTGCCGGACAACTTATTGAGGGAGAAACGGTTTTTTCACTTCGTACGATTGGAGACTTTCGGAATATTGAACAGATACGTAACAGTATCGTGGCAGTTACGGATGATGGTAATCCGGTTTACCTGAGAGATGTTGCCTGGGTGGAAGATGGCATCGCGCAGCCTATAGGGAATGTACGTGTTCAGGGCAATGATGGCGTGATCATGAACATATACAAACAAAGTGATAGCAACATTGTAAATGCTGCTGGTGGTGTGGTTGCTGCATTGGATGACATTCGTGCGATATTGCCTTCTGATGTGAGCCTCGATGTGCTTACAAATAGAGCCGACTTCATAAGTATGTCGATAAATAATCTTGTTATGACAGGCTTGCAGGCTGTGGTTCTGGTGATTATCATGCTGCTTTTATTCCTGAGAAGCGGCCGGTCGGCACTCATTGTTGCCATTACGATACCAATATCCATCATCGCTACATTCAGCATCATGGACTTTTCAAATGTGAGCATGAATATCATTTCGCTCTCAGGGCTAACACTGGCAGTGGGCCTTGTTGTGGATAATGCTGTGGTGGTGCTTGAAAATATATTCCGGTTCCGTGAAGATGGCTTCGAAGGAAAAGAATCAGCCACATCAGGAGCCACGGAGGTTGCAACACCAGTAATTGTATCCACACTTACAACATTGGTAGTATTTCTGCCGATACTTTTTGTACCCGGTATTGCAGGGCTTCTTTTCAGGGATATGGCACTTACCATTTCATTTGCATTGATTGTGTCGGTTTTGGTTGCAATCACATTGATTCCGGTTCTGAGTTCCAGGTTGTTTGAGTCGGAATTGATCACTGCAGATAAAAAAGATCCCGCTAAAAACCTGCTCTATAAACTGCTCGTCTGGAGGAGACAAAACGTATTTACAAGGCTGATATCTATTCCATTATTTTTATTATACGGCATTGCATGGCCTTTCATAAAACTATGGGGATTGGTTGCAAAATCAACCAAATTATTTTTCTCCGATATCGTAGGCCCATGGCTTGGCCGGCAGTTCGACAGGCTTGAAAATACCTACAAAAGACACCTTGATTTTGCATTGAAGAAAAGCGGTTTAGTGGTGTTTGGAGCATTTTTCCTGCTTTTTGCATCGCTTCCGATTTTCAATCTTTTGGGAGGTGAATTTTTCCCTCAAGTAGATGAGAATTTCATCATACTCGATGTGCAGCGTGAACCAGGCGTGAGCCTCATGGAACTGGAAAGGTCTATTATGCAGGCTGAAAATATAATCCGGCAGTCGGTTCCTGAAGCACGATTAATTGTATCGGACTATGGAGATAAAACCGGGATAGAAGGCGCTGATAATCCTGGTGGTAACCAGGGGCGCATCAGGATTGAGCTGGTACCGGTTTCCGACAGAAGCCGCAGCCAGATGGAAATTGCTGCGACAATTCTGGAAGAACTGCAATGGGTGCCGGGTGCAAATATTCGTGAAGTACGTGAGGATCCTTTAAGCCCTGATGGCGAAACCGGATTAATCGTACAGATTTTTGGGTTTGATCAGGATATCAAACGCACAATTGCCGAGCAGGTGATGTTCGACCTGCTCGATATCGACGGGATTGTGAATGTGTTCAGTTCGGCTGATCAGGGCAGGCCTGAACTTCGTGTAGAAATGGACAGAGAACGTATCGCCC
>PWLN01000396.1 GCA_003559375.1 Balneolaceae bacterium
GAGTTCCCGTTAAACAGTTCAGCGCGTGGATATGAACCGGGCGATTTTCTGAAAATCCGGAATATTCAGTTAGGCTATAACCTGCCTGTTGAAGCAACATCACGGCTTGGTATTATGTCGGCAAGGGTATATGTGAATGCAGAGACACCATTTATTTTCTCAAGACTCGACAGTGGCCTGGACCCTGAATCTTACGGCGGAGTTATCGGCGCAGGTGTAGGCCCAACAACCAGGCTGTTTACAGTTGGTGTGAACCTCAATTTCTAACTACTAAATCATTATATCAATGAAAAATCTGAAATATATATTAGGTGCACTTATTCTTACAGTGTTTGTTATTGCTTCCTGTGATGTGCTGGATGAGCAGATTGTTTCCGGTGTTACTGTTGATGCGCATTACAGCACTCCGGAAGGATTTCAGGATGCAGTAAACGCTTCATACGCTTTATTGAAGCAATATTACGGTTCTGAACAAGGTGGCAATCTTACTGCTATGGGGACAGATTATATCCAGAATGGCGGGCATGGAGGTTTTCACTATATGAATAATTATGATGCCGAGATGAACTCGGAATCATCTCCTTTCTGGCATTTATGGAATAATTTCTACCAGGCCATCAATACTACCAATGCAGCTATCAGCAGGGCTGGCGACATTCAGGGTCTCTCGGATGCCGAACGGAATGCTAAACTTGGTGAAGTGCACTTTCTCAGGGCACATTACTACTTTATTCTTGTGCAGCATTTTGGTGATATCCACCTCACTCTTGAAGAAACCGTTGGTGTGGAAACGGAAGCAACACGAACTCCGCAAAGTACCGTATATGAAGCCATTATTTCCGACCTGGAGTTTGCGGTGAATCATCTGCCTGTAACTCAAAGCCAGTTTGGCAGGGCTACACGTCCAGCAGCTGAGCATATGCTTTCACTGGTTCTGCTGACAAGAGGCTATACTGATTTTGCACAATCAGATGACTTTACACGAGCAGCCACCTTAGCCAGTAATGTGATTAACAACTACAACCACGCACTTCTGGATGATTTTGCAGATGTGTTCGATCACGACAATCAACAGAATGCCGAAATACTCTGGTCTGTCCAAAACTCACTGGATCCGATACTTAATGATATTGGCAACCAAAGTCACATGCACTACAGGCCATGGTATGAAGTTTATAACACCGGACTGGACCGTTCATTGGAATACGGACGTCCCTGGATACGTTTTCGTCCTACGCAATTTGCAATGGAAAATTTCAGGCCGCTTGACGCCGATACCCGCTATGAAAAATCATTCCAGGATGTATGGCATTTTAATACAACAAGTGGCATCCCGGATGGAGCGGCAGTAGGAGATACAGCCGTATGGGTTACTGATAAATTTCTGACCCAGGCTGACGTGGATGAGATACAGGCTCGCCTGCCGGGTGTTCACCTTGTTACCTGGAACAAAGATAATGAAGGTGACAGCTGGTTTTGGGATATCAATTTATTTCCAAATCTTACGAAACTTGATGATGCAAAAAGACCATCGGTTAATCATACCCAGGGAAGTCGTAACTACATTGTATATCGCCTTGCAGAAACTTATTTGAATGCAGCCGAAGCACACTATAATCTCGGACGTTCTGATCTTGCTGCTGATTATATCAATGCTATCAGAGTGCGTGCAGCCCGTCCCGGCATGGAAGATCAGATGAGAATTTCAGCCGGTGATGTGAATATCGACTTCATTCTGGATGAACGCGCCAGGGAATTGTATGGTGAACAAAAACGGTGGCTCGATTTGAAGCGAACCGGAAGGCTTGTGGACAGGGTGAGGATGTATAACAGAGGTTTTACCTCTTCAGCACCAAACAATATCCAGAATCATCATATGCTTCGCCCGATTCCGGCAAATCAAATTAACCGGACATTTAGTAATTTCCCTCAAAATCCCGGTTATTAATTTAATTCAATCTTGATGACACCCCGGTGTGCATTATGTGCCGGGGTGTTTTTTACTTCTTAAAATGAATCATATTCGTTACAACTAAATCATATTAATAAAGATGTACCAATTGTCAGTCTGTTTTGGGTTACTTTTTCGTTCTCAGACATTTTTAGCAGTTATTATCTCATTTTCCGTATTCAGCAGCCTGTTTGCGCAGCAATCTACAGTAATTGCAGAGATAACCGTTCATAGCGGTGAAAATGAATATTACAATACTCCTGTCAAAACAAGCCTGCAGGGAGTTCACTTGCATCTGCATGAAGGTGTGCTTCAGTTATATGAAATTACAGACGGAACTGAAACACCTGTTTTATCTCAGCTAAAACCCGGTAATCCTGATCAATTAACGTGGATTCTGAACGGCAAAACCGAGCCGGGAAGCGTAAGAAATTTTGTATTAAAAGTTGCTGATGCTCCTTATTTAAAGCATCAGGCCGTTACAGGAATTGAAGTTGAGGATGATGGGAACAGCCTTTTATTTTCGATAGCAGAAAGGCCCGTATTAAATTACCGCTATGCGTTAAAAGATGTACCCGAGGGTGTTGATGAAATTTTCATGCGAAGCGGATACATTCATCCGATTTGGTCACCCGGAGGAGAGGTACTAAGCAGAATCCAGCCACCCGACCATTATCATCACTACGGAATCTGGAACCCATGGACAAGTACGGAATTTCAGGGCAGGGAAGTCGATTTCTGGAATCTTGGCAGAGGTCAGGGTACTGTTAGGGCAAAACAGATTGCTGAAAGGGTTGAGGGTAGCGTTTTTGGCGGATTCAGAGCAGTACTCGATCATATTGATTTCACAGGGCCAACCGGGGAAAAAGTTGCAATAAATGAACAGTGGGAAGTCAATATCTGGAATGTTGATCCGGATCAAAACGTATGGCTGATCGATTTTACGTCGGTGCTGAATCCTGCAACTGAAGACGGAATTACAATTAAAGAGTACAGGTATCAGGGTTTTAGCCTGCGTGCCACCGAAAAATGGAATGACAATAACACGGTAATTCTAACATCTGAAGGTTATGATAAAAGTGATGCCAATGCAACAAGGGCACGATGGATAGATGTAAATGGCATTTCTGATGTTGAACAGGGTACATCCGGAATTTTGTTTATGACAAACCCCGCAAACTTTAACTATCCCGAACAGCTTCGCATTTGGCCGGTTGGTGCAAACGGGGGTATCGAAAATGTTTATATTAATTTTAATCCGGCTCAGGATAGAGACTGGAAACTTGAAGCAGGCAAGAGCCATGCTCTGAAATACCGTATGCTGGTTTACGATGGCACGATTGACTCAGATAAAGCGAATTTATATTCCAGTAATTTTGCTAATCCGCCTCGAATAAATATCACTCCGGCAAGCAGGTAGTTAAATTGAAATATAATTAAAACGCAATTTTACGATTATTGAAATGTGTTTGAAAAGAAGTGAATACGTATTTATTCGGTTAAAACATCTGGTTTCATCATTAGTTACCATCATTTTTATCGCCGGGTTAACGGTTGCTGTAGATGAGTCATTTGCGCAATTAACGGTATCTGCTGAAAAAATTGGCTCAAAAATTGATGTATACATCGACGGCCGGTTTTTCACCAGTTACAAATTTCACGATAATGAGAAATATCCATTCTTTTACCCGGTAAACGGCCCATCCGGTGCAAGTGTAACATCAAAAAGGAACAGCAATTTTCCTCATCACAGCTCACTGTTTTTCGGGTTAGACTTTGTGAATGGAGGAAACTACTGGCAGGAAGGCCTCGATAGAGGACAGATTGTGTCAGTGAAAGCTGAAATAACCGAAAGCGGGGGAGCTCGTGTGGTAATTGTTAACGAATGCCTCTGGGTGCGGCCCGGTGTCGAATCACCTATAAAAGACACTCGAATCATAACCATCAGTTCACCTGCAGAGGACACTTATCAGATCGATTTTGAAATATCAATGCTTCCACTGCTTGATGTTACCATTCGCAGAAATAACCATTCCCTGTTCAGTGGAAGAATGGATCCGGATCTTGCAGTAATTAACGGAGGCAGAATGGTAAATGCAGAAGGGGAAGAAGGCGAAGAAGGAACATTTGGGAAGCCATCTGCCTGGGTATCTTATTATGGTGAACGAGGAGGAAGATATGAAGGGATCACTATCATGCAGCATCCGGATAACGACTGGCCCAATGCTCCCTGGTTTACCCGTAACTACGGCTTTTTTTCACCTACTCCAATCTACTGGCCGGAGGACGAAACTGCCGGAACGTTTATGCCAAAGGGTGAGCCTGTGAATTTAAAGTACCGTGTATTAGTACATGCGGGCGACCCGTCACAAGCCGGAATATCCAATCATTATAATTCCTTTGTTAATGATTGATCAATCAGATTTTGAAAACATAACAAAAATTAAATGAATAAATCCTATGCCTGAAATGAGTAAAAAAAAGGGAATAACCAGACGTGAATATTTAAAAAAATCATTGCTGGGTACGGCCGGTGTCATTTTTGCACCAACCATAGTTCCATCAACAGTGTTTGGTAAAAGTGCACCCAGCAACAAGATTAATGTTGGCCAGATTGGATTTGGGCGTATTGCACGGGCTCACAACCTTCCTCAAACCCTGAAATTGGATGATGTGAGGGTTGTTGCAGTTTGTGATGTGGATAGAAAACGCTTGCAGGAAGGTAAAGATTTTATACAGGAATGGTATGAAGAAAACAAGGGAAACAGAAATTATGTGGATGTTAAAATGTACTCTGATTACCGGGAACTGCTCGCACGAAGTGATATTGATGCTGTAATTATCAGCACTCCCGATCATGCACATTTGCTTCCTTGTGTAGAGGCATCACTTGCAGGCAAGGATATATATATGGAAAAACCAATGTCGTTAACTGTGGAAGAAGGCAGGTTCATGAGTGATATGCTTCATCGCAACGGCACAGTATTTCAGCTGGGCAGCCAGCAGCGGGGCACTGATCCATGGCCACACTTCCGGCGTGCCTGCGAGCTTGTACGTAATGGAAGGATAGGCCAGGTACATACGGTTCAGGTTGGACTGCCGGGTGATCCATCAGGAGGAGATCCCAATCCAATGCCCGTTCCCGAGCATTTTGACTACGATGCTTGGCTTGGCACCACTCCCTGGGTTCCTTATACAGAGACACGTGTACATCCTCAGGAAGGATACAGCCGTCCCGGGTGGTTGCGGGTTGAACAGTTTTCTGCAGGAATGATTACAGGCTGGGGCACACACCATGTTGATACTGCCCACTGGGGAATGGGTACGGAATATACGGGCCCCATTGAAGTTGAAGCTGAGGCACAATTTCCAACTGATGACCCCAATTATGAAGGTTTATGGAATGTTCATGGCGATTTCAGGGTAGAAGCGAAATATGCAAATGGCATCAAAATGCTTATCTCCGGTGAATTTGATAATGGAATTCGGTTTGAAGGAGATGAGGGATGGATTTTTGTAACCAGAGGAGGAGGCCCTGTAACTGAAGACGACCCTGAAACAGGTGAAGTAACAAGCGGTCCGTTACGTGCCAGCAGCCGTTCCATTCTGGAATCTGAAATCGGCCCTAACGAAATACAATTATATAAGGGTGAAGAACAACATGAAAATTGGATCAGATGTGTTAAAACGCGTGAGATTACTGCAGCACCACCTGAGATTGCACACCGTTCCTGCACAGCATGCCTGATATCCCATATCGCAATGAAATTGCCAAGGAAATTATATTGGGATCCTGTAAATGAGAGGTTCAGGAATGACGATGAAGCAAATAGCATGCTTTCGCGTCCACAGAGACATCCATATAAAATTTCACAAATACCGGCATTGAAAATGTAGACGGTATTTGATACAGGCGTTCCGATCAGGCTTATGCAGTCTTTATAGGTATGGTTAGGAAATATCTATGCGGAAGAATAGTTATAGAATACTTTTTTTAAGTTGGAATCGGGTTCGAATTTGAATTTATTTATTTTAGTACGATTCGACCTGTAAAACAATCGTTATGCTTTGGGGGTTGCCGGTGCAATTCCAATATAAATTTTCATCTTAAACTATATCAGGAAATCCTGTTATATGATGAAACGGGATTGAATATGAAATAATAATTTTTAACTAAAAATTTGTCCGGTCATAATCTATAAAGATCAATATGGAGATTGACGGACTGCATCATAAACATGAAACTCATACTATTTTTATTCGTCATTCTAATTTTTGCCAGTTTTGCTTGCCAACCAGACAGGCCATCAGAAACGCATACGGAAGAGCCGTTTGAAGTCCGCCTGATTAATCTGAATCCCGGTCATTTCCACGCCGGATTGATCCATTTACACACTTATCCACAGGTAGACCCTTCTGTTCATGTATATGCACCTGAAGGTGCTGAGCTTAACGCTTACCTGGCTATGGTAGAACGTTTTAATACACGCGCCGATAATCCAACCAACTGGAACCCGGTAGTATATACCGGTGATGATTACCTGGACAGGATGCTGGAAGAAAAACCCGGTAATGTGATGGTTGTGGCTGGTAACAACGCCAGAAAGATTGAGTACATTAAAAATGCCATAGATAATGGTATCCACGTACTCTCAGACAAACCCATGATTATTACCCCAAATCAGTTTCCGGTATTAAAAGAAGCACTGGAAACGGCTGATACACAAGGACTGGTAGTGAACGATATGATGACCGAACGCCATGAAATCACCAGTATCCTTCAAAAAGAGCTATCGCAGATACCTGAACTATTCGGCGAACTTCTTCCGGGAAGTGCTTCTGAACCGGCGATTGTGAAAGAGAGTGTTCACTTTTTCTACAAAACCGTTGCAGGTGCACCCCTCGTGCGCCCTGCCTGGTTTTTTGATGTAAACCAGCAGGGAGAGTCAATTGTAGATGTATCGACGCACCTTGTTGATCTGATTATGTGGCAGGGATTTCCGGAAGATCCGATTGACTACAGAAATCCGGAAGATGGAGTTGAAGTAGTGAATGCACGGGTATGGGAAACAGATCTAACACGTTCCCAATTTGAACGCATTACCAATACACCGGAATTTCCGGATTACCTGATGGAAAGTGTTCGGGATGATTCTATCTTTACAGTAACCGCAAACGGTGAGTTCATATTTAAAGTACGGGATGTGTATGCCAATGTATCTGTACTTTGGGGATATACGAACCCGGACGGAGGCGATACACATTATTCGATTATGCGGGGCAGCAAGGCCAACCTCATCATACGGCAGGACATTGAACAGAACTTTGTTGCCACACTCTATGCAGAACCTTCAGGAGATACCGGTGATGAGGAATTCGAATCGGCCCTTTTGGCGGCTATTGACCAACTGAGGGGCAGGTTTCCGGGACTATCTGCCGAAATGAGTGAATTCGGCTGGAAAGTTGCGATACCCGGAGAATTTGTTGAAACACATGAAGAACACTTTACCAGGGTAACACAACGATATCTTGAAGCACTTGTAAATGGAAGCCTTCCCGAATGGGAGCGTACGAATCTGCTTACAAAATATTTTATAACTACTCAGGCTTATGAACTTAGCCGGTAGGTAATTATGAAATTATTACCTAAAACTCATGCAGTATCAGGATTAGGTATAACCAACTAACTAAATAACCTAAAATTTTTTTTGAACAAACTGCTGTGGAGAAACATATGATTCGTGTATGCCAAATTGCATGAGATTTACACGGATAGTGTGCATTGCGGTGATTAACAAAGTTAGAAAAACAGAGAATGGGTCATTCATATTTTCAACTGACCGGTAAAATCGCCATAGTTACCGGTGGCGGAACAGGGCTTGGTTTTGGGATTGCCAAAGCGTTTGTTGATAACGGACTGGATAAAGTTATCATAACAGGAAGAAGAGAACAGGTTTTAATAGATGCCTGTGCCGAACTTTCAGGCCGGGCAGCATATATTGTAAATGATGTTACGGAGCTGAAGTCACTGCCGGGATTGATTGATCAGGTTGAAAATCGCTTTGGGCCTGTAGATATCCTGGTAAATAATGCAGGAATCAATCTTAAAAAAAATACTCTTGAAGTAACGGATCAGGAATTTGAAAGTATTATTCAAACCAATCTGAATAGCGTTTTTGTGCTCTCAAGAACTGTTGGAAAAAGAATGATTGAAAGGAAGCAGGGTTCTATCATCAATATAATATCCATGGCAGCATTGTACGGTATTCCGCGTGTGGCTGCTTATACAGCTTCTAAGTCCGGTGTTTTGGGCTTAACGCGGGCACTTGCAGTTGATTTTTCTCCGCATGGGGTGCGCGTCAATGCAATTGCACCTGGTTTTATCAAATCAGCAATGCATGAAAAAGCATTTAATGCTGATCCCGACCGCAAAAGACGCGTACTTGAACGGACACCCATGCAGCGATTTGGGACTGCCGATGATGTGGCTTTAGCGGCAGTATATCTTGCATCTGATGCTTCAAATTTTGTAACAGGAATCAGCCTGCCAGTAGACGGTGGCAATTCAATTGGATTTTGATTCTTGATTTCTTTCATTGAAGCAGAAACTTTTAGTCTGTTATCTGCTAAGTGCCAGTAAATTGTATATAAGATCAATTGCCATATACATTTTTTTAGTTGCTTTAATTGCAGGCTGTTCAAGGCATTCAGATTTGGAATGGCATGATGAAGGGCACTATCGCTGGGCGGTTGTTAAACCAGGTTTTTTTGGTTCTGATGGGTTCAGGCAGCTCGGCCCATCAAAAACCAATATTCACTTCAATAATTCTCTCGGAATTGATGATATCGCCAAAAACCGTCACTATCTGAATGGGTCAGGTGTTGCAGCGGGAGATATTAATGGCAATGGCTTGGTGGATCTCTACTTTACTGGTTTAAGCCAGCCAAACCGGCTCTACAAAAATCTTGGAGGGATGAAATTCAGAGATATCACCGAAGAGGCCGGTGTATTACATGATGGGTTTTATTCAACAGGCGCGGTGTTCGTTGACGTAAATGGAAACGGGCATCTTGATTTGCTTGTTACAGCGATGCACCGTGAAAATGTACTCTATCTGAACGATGGTACCGGCAATTTTCATAAATCAGAAAACAGTGGGTTAGGTCAGGCAAAAGGTAGCATGACTATGGCTCTGGCCGATATCACCGGCAACGGTTTGCCCGATCTCTATATTACCAACTATAAAGAGCGATCGGTAAAGGATATGTTTACTACACGGGACCTTGAGTGGAGCAATATCTTAAACGAACCGCTCACTTCACCATATGACGATTATACGCTGGTTCCACCTTTCGATCGGCATTATATGCTTGTAAGACATCAAGGTGCATTAACCGGGGTTTCTGAACTTGGGGAGCGTGATGAACTCTATCTGAATCGCGGCGGCTATTTTGAAAAAGTTACCAATACAGAAGCGGTCTTTTTGGATGAAGATGGTGAACCTTTGGGTTTACAACCGGATTGGGGGCTTACGGCAAAATTTCAGGACATCAATAATAATGGGCTGCAGGATCTGTATGTTTGCAATGATTTTCACACGCCTGACAGAATTTGGATTAACCAGGGCGATGCATCGGGTAACGGTTCTCCGCCAACATTCAAAGCCGCACCATGGGAAGCATTCCGAAATTTCAGTTTTTCCTGCATGGCTGTCGATTTTGCTGATATCAACAGAGACGGGAGCCTCGATATCTTTGCTACGGAAATGCTCGATCCAGATCACGAGCGCAGGCTTCGTCAGGCGTTTTCTGATGAGTACCTGCCTGTTGAGCCCGGCCAAACCGAAAGAAGGCCTATGTATAACCGTAACTCACTTTATCTGCAGCGGGAAGACCAAACATTTGCAGAGATCACTTTTCTGGCAGGCGTTGAGGCAACAGGGTGGTCGTGGGCTACCCGGTTTATGGATGTAAACCTTAACGGTTATGAAGACCTGATCATCAATACCGGTTATCTCTACGATATCCTTGATATCGACGGCCAGATTGGTATGATGCGCAACCGCAGAAATATGGATGAGCATTTTGTGGAGTTCACAGAGCTTGTGGACCCATTATACCAGCAAAATAAGATTCTCAGGAATAACGGTGACCTAACTTTTACGGATGTAAGCAGCAATTGGGGATTTCACGACCTGGATGTATCACACGGAATGGCATTTGCAGACCTGAACAATAATGGAACACTCGATATCATCATCAACCGTATGAACCGTGAAGCTGTAATCTACGAAAACAGAACAAGGGCGCCACGGATTGCTGTCAGGCTGATTGGTGAACAACCAAACACCGGAGCGATCGGGGCCAGGATTGAACTTTTGGGAGCAGGAGTACACCAGCAAAAAGAGATAGCAGCAGGTGGCGACTATTTATCAGGTTCTGATACCAGGGTCACTTTTGCAGCTGATTCAGATAATCCGGAACATGAAATACATGTACGATGGCCGGATGGAAAGCGGAGTGTTATCACATCAGTTAGAGCGAACAGGATATACGAAATATACCAGGAAAAAGCAGCCTTTATTGAAGATGATCCTGCATCCACAGATTATTTCGACACCATAAACCCACTCTTTATGGAGGTTGCTATAAATGATACTATTCTGCATCATGAAGAACTTTTTCCAGATTTTGAGATTCAACAGATGCTGCCACATAAACTTAGCCAATCAGGCCCTGGTGTGGCCTGGCTGGACATTACCGGAGATGGAAATGATGAGCTCTTAATGGCGTCTGGGCGTGGAGGGAAGCTTTCCATTTTAAAAGCCGATCATAATGGCAGTTTTACCTCATTGGAATTAGAATCGTTATCGGGAGTGGCAAGGGGTGATCAGACATCTATTATTGGATGGAAAGAAGACGGGAAAACCCGGATACTGGTTGGCTCAGCAAATTACGAGCAGGGAAGGCCTAATGTTGCATCTGCATACATCTATAATTTTCATATAGACGGGGCTGTAGAAAGGGATAGTATTCCGGGTGTTTTTTCAACAACCGGCCCACTTGCTGCAGCCGACATATCTGGAAACGGATATTTGGATTTCTTTATCGGAGGCCAGTTTAAACCGGGGCAGTATCCTGTTGATGCTGATTCAAGAATCATGCTGAATGATAGCGGCACTTTCCGTACTGACCGGCAAAATACGCAGGTGCTTTCAGGATTGGGACTGGTGACTGGTGCGGTGTTCACAGATTTTAATGGGAATGGCATGCCTGACCTGCTCATAAGTACGGAGTGGGGGCCATTGCGATTGTTTGAAAACAGAAATGGAAATTATATTGAAATTACCAGTTCAATGGGACTGGATACGTGGTCTGGCTGGTGGAAGGGTGTGGCCACAGGCGATTTTACCAATAACGGCCTTCCGGATATTATAGCTGCCAATATTGGAATGAATACTCCATGGCAACTGGAGTATGGTAATCCGTTGAGGCTCTATTATGGAGATTTGGATGGATTTGGAACAATCGATATGATAGAAGCTTACTCGAATTCCAGGGGTGAATACCTTCCCCGCCGGAGATTATACAAATTTCAGGAACAACAAATGAACCTGAATCGCATGGGTAGTCACCGGGAATTTGCAGAATCCACACTGCGGGAGATTCTTGGCCACCGATATGAACAGGCATCTTATAAAGAGATCAACACGCTTGAACACATGGTATTCCTGAACAGGGGAGATCACTTTGAGGCAGTGCCACTTCCATTAGAGGCTCAGTTTTCATCAGGATTTCATATCGGGGTAGCCGATCTGAACAATGACGGAAATGAAGATATATTCATGAGCCAGAACTTTTTTGCTGTTCGTGAAAGTCAGCCAAGAGCGGATGCCGGGCGCGGAATAATATTATTAGGTGATGGAAAAGGAAATTTCACTCCGTTAAGCGGAACCGAAAGCGGAATCAGGATATATGGAGAGCAAAGGGGAGCAGCATTTGCAGATTTTAATGGAGACGGGAAAACCGATCTGGCGGTATCCCAAAATGCAGACAGGCTGATGATTTTCAGGAATATGTCTGAGAATCGTGGAATCCGGGTCACACTTCAGGGGCCGCCATCAAACGAAAATGCTGTTGGTACAGCGATCAGGCTGGTATATGATGATGGAATCAAAGGCCCAAGGCGCGAGATTCAAAGCGGTTCCGGCTACTGGTCTCAAAACAGTTATACACAAGTGCTTGGATTTGGATCTCGAAATCCTTCAGCAATTGAAGTAAAATGGTTTGATGGGATGACGGAAGAAATTACTATAGAACAGGGAAAAATGGATTATATAATATTGTATTCTGAAAAGTTGGAGCGATAGCGGAAATCCCGACAAACCTGTCGGGATGCACTGAGCGACAGTCCCGACCCTTCAAGGATTTTTCTGATGTATTTAATTTTAGTCATTAAAATTCTTATATCATTATAGAGATCATAGAAGCCTCTTTCATTATGATGATAGATCAAAAAAATTTGGTTGTCTTTGGCAGGCAGGTTTTATAACAGGTTCGTATCTATTGCTTTTATCAACCCATGCCAGAAGGATCATTACAAAAAATTACCATATTTCATTTGAGTGTTGAATGTTACGGATTACTTCAAAAATCCGCATCGCGGATGGCCGATCTTATAGCCCCGGAATTCCCCGAAGGGATCGCTATGCGGCATTCCGGGGTCTGGATGCACCAAAAAATTCGTGAGTACCGTAGGTACGGCCGATAACGGGGTAAGGCGTTCATTCGACAAGCGTGAATCGCCCGTACCTACGGCACTAAATCATTGTTTGCATTTAATTACCCCGGAATACCGCATAGCGATCCCTTCGGGCAATTCCGGGGCTATAAAATCTTACGTGCCTCCGGCACTGGGATTTTCCGGATTTTTTGACCGATAGATGATGAAATTGATTTTCTTAAATCCATTAAATAGTATAACACTGAAAAATCCTTGAGCCTTCGGGATGAAAAGGTAAATAACACTAAACGCCGTGCGTAAGGCGTTTTTCTGCTTTATGGCAGTTTAACTGCGGCTAATGGCTGTGAGAATGGGGAACCGGGGTTGTATTGA